>NZ_JBNGCU010000003.1:46924-52838 GCF_049974945.1 Methanocrinis sp.
ATCTGATCGTCAAATCCTCCCCTACCCTGCTGCATTCCGGCACCGTCCACTCCGAACTGGTTCTGCTGGCATCCCTGCAGATTCTTCGAGTTGAAGCCGGAGTGCCCGGCCATTCCGAACTGGCCGCCCTGGGGGCCCATCCGGTGGTCTTTGCAGAGACCTACAATACCGAGTGTTCTGCAGACCTCCATCCGCTCTTTCAGCTCGGCGATGGTCATCTCCTCCATCTCAGCCATCTTCTCTTCTTTAAGAGCCTCGATCTCGGCGATGGTCATGTTCTCCAGCTCGGCCATCTTCTCCTCTCTCAGGGCTTCGATCTCCGCCAGGGTCATATCCTGCAGCTCTTCAGAGGTCAGGTCGGCCGCGAGAAGGCATGCTCCGCCGCCGATGAAGGGGCGGTCAAACCTATCCCGCCTCTGATCCCTCAGCTCGGCGAAGGTCATATTCTCCATCTCGGCCCTTCTCTCCTCTCTCAGGGCCTCGACCTCCTCTGCGGTCATGTTGGCCAGCTCGGCCCTCTTCTCCTCTCGAAGCTCCTTAAGCTCGGCGAGGGTCATCTCCTCCAGCTCCTCCTCGGTCAGGTCATCCAGGAGGAGGAACGCTCCGCCGCAGCCTCTGCCCATCTGGGGCGGGTCCATCTGACGATCGTTCATGCATCCGGTTCTGTCAGCCTTCCCACCTGAGGACGGCATCGAGAGGGCTGGCACTGCCAGAAGGCAGACCACCGCTAAGGTTATCAACGATTTTGCGAATCTCATCTTCTATACCTCACTATCGAGGACGGCCTTGCTGATAGCTTCGGCAGCGCCGTCCTCACCAAACCCTCCCTGGGCTTGAACGATAGTTAAAATTAGAGCCGAACGGCCCCGAACGAAAACCGTTCAGAACTCGCTCAGACCTGATAAAACCGTTCAGTTTTTATCAAAATGAAATTTAATGGTTTTATCCAACCTGAAAGGATAGTTTTGGGGTTAGTTTTGTGTTCAGACCGTTATTTGTCCTTTTTGCCCTGACAGGCGGCGACGATCCCGGTGGCTCCCTCGCCCTTTTCAGACGGGGGTCGCGAAAAGTCGAAGTCCCTTCGGCGCAGGATCTGGCGAGGCTTTGGTGACTTGGTGAAGGGAGATCAAATAGTCAGCCTCGACCTATTTTTATCCCTCTTCGTAAGGCTCCAGGTGGACCACCACGTCCACCACGTCCGAGACGTACTCGATCAGCCTGCGCTTCACCTCCTCGGAGATCTCGTGCCCCTTCTCCACGGAGAGACCGGGATCGACGAGGACGTGAAGGTCCACCTCAATGCCGGAGCCGATGTGGCGGGTCCTTATGGCATGGACATCCCGGACTCCGGGGGTGGCGAAGGCCAGCTGCTCGATCCCAAGACAGATCTCCTCGGGAGCGCCCCGGTCGACGAGCTGCTCCACCGAGGGCCGGACTATCTTCACCGCCGCCTGGAGGATGAAGATGGAGACGACGATCGCCCCCAGGCGGTCGAGGAAGGCGAGGCCCGGAACCAGGGCAGCCCCGGCAACGGCCGCCGCCACCGGAACGGAGCTCAGGCCATCGGATCGGTGGTGCCAGGCGTTGGCGATGAGGGCGGTTGACTTGATCTCTCTTCCCTTGGTGATGGTCCAGCGGTAGAGGAGTTCCTTGGTGAAGATGGACAAGATCGCGGCAAAGAAGGCGATGGCTCCAGGGGGCTTTGTTTGGACCTCGTGGAGGGTTGCAAGGGCGTTGTAGCTGAGCCCCAGGGCGACGGCGGCCAGGAGGAGACCGATGAAGATCGTCACCAAAAACTCGATCCTCCGGTGGCCATAGGGATGACACTCGTCCGGGGGCTTCGACCAGAGCCTGACCCCCACCAGGACCGCGATGTCGGTCGCGGTGTCCGAGAGGCTGTGGACGGCGTCCGCCAGCACCGCCTGGCTGTTTCCCAGAATTCCCGCCGCGAACTTCAGAGCGGAGAGGGCGAGGTTTATGACCAGGCCCGTCAGAGTCACTCGCTTCACCTCCGATACCTGGCGCTTGTTATCGAAATCTTGGACAGAGGAAGCACAACTCTTCGTCTCAGCCATCGGGATCTCCTCCTCGGGATATTCTTCAAGGCGCGCCTTTCGCATTATAGTTGCGGCCCTTCCGGTCCTTCCGGTCCTTCTTCAAATATCGATCTCTTCAAATGGAGATCGGCTGGGACCTGAGGATTATGGCCACCAGGACTGCCAGCATCAGGAGCCAGAGGGCCATCGCCGTCAAAGAGGCCCTCTTCGCCCTCTTCGCCTCTCGCCAGCCTAGGGGCCTGATCCCCTGGGCGAGGAAGGTTGCAACGCCCGAGAGGTTGACGGAGATGAAGTTCGCGATGAAGAGGAGCATCGCGCCCCAGGCGAGGCTCTGGTGGCCCGAGCCCATCAGAAGGCCGAAGGTGACCAGGGGCGGGAGGAGGGCGACGGCCACCATCACCCCGATCAGGGTCGCCGATACCCCCGTGGTGAAGGCGAGGGCACCCGCGCTCCCCGAGGCGAGGGCGAGGGCGACCTCGCCCAGCCCTACCCCGGTCCGGGTGGCGATCTCGGGGGTGGCGGGGTCCACCGAGAGGACCGACCCCAAGAGGTAGGAGATGACGATGGCCGTTCCGACCCCCACCAGGTTTGCCTCTAAAGCCCTCCGGGCGAGGGACCCATCCCCGAGGATGGTGGCGAGGGAGAAGGAGACGTTCGGCCCCAGGAGGGGCGCGATCACCATCGCCCCGATGATGACGGCGACGTTGCCCCGCAAAACTCCGATCGCGGCCACGATGGAGGAGAGGATCACCATGAATACGTAGATCCGAGAGAGGCCCGTGGTATAGGCGAGGTCGGCGTAGAGCTCCTCTCTCCCGATCCGCCTGCTCTTCTTCTTAGGCTTCTCTTCGGGTGAGGCTTTGGCCTCTGCCTCCTCCTCGGCCAGATCGGGCCGAGGAAGAGATGCCGCCACCGGGAGGACGACGAGCCTGCACCCTTCTGCCCTTCGAAACCTCTTTTCAAGAAGGTCGATTACCGCTTCCGAATCCGCCGTGGAAACGAGGATCTTCACCAGGATCTGGCGCTCGATGAAGGTCTTCTTCAATACCCCTTCCACAGGCCGCTCCCAGATACCCTCCAAAGGCGACGCCCAGACTCCGAGAACGGAGAGTTTGTTTAAAGTCAAAAGCCTCTCCAGACCCTCTTTCTCCTCCTCGGGGAGGACCATCTCGATCAGGCGGAGGACCATGTCAACACCATCCTGGAATCTTCCGTCGTCCAGATCTTTTCCATCATCTGGACCTCATCTGAAGGCTTCACAGCCACCCCTTCCTCCTGAAGTAGAGGAGCATGACCAGCCCTGCGACGAGCATGAAGAGGAGGACAGCGGGATAGCCCCATCGCCATCGAAGTTCGGGCATGTACTCGAAGTTCATCCCGTAGATCCCGGCGACGAGGGTGAGGGGTATGAAGATGGTGGCGATGATGGTCAGGACCTTCATCACCTCGTTCATCCTGTTGCTGATGGAGGAGAGGTAGATCTCCAGCATCCCTGAGAGGATGTCTCTGAAGGTCTCGATCGCCTCGATCACCTGGACGGTGTGGTCGTAGACGTCCCGGAGGTATATGGCCGTAGACTCCTCGAAGATCTCCGACTCGCCCCGGGAGAGGCGACTTATCACTTCCCGGAGGGGCCATACCGACTTTCGGAGGAAGATCATGTCCCTTTTCATATCGTGGATCTGCTGCGATGTATCGGAGGTGGGTTTTGTCACCAGCTCGTCCTCCAACGCCTCCAGGTCCTCGCCCACGCCCTCCAGGATCAAAAAGTAGTTGTCGACGATCGCGTCTATCAGGGCGTAGGCGAGGTAGTCCGCCCCCTTGCGCCTGATCTTACCCTTGGACTTTCTGATCCGATCCCTGACCGAATCGAAGACGTCGCCCTCCGTCTCCTGGAACGATACGACGAAGCTGCGGCCTACGATCAGGCTCACCTGTTCCGACCTGATCTCCTCATCGTCTCCTGCGGTCTCGACGCTCGCGAGCATCCTCAGGACGATGAAGACGTAATCGTCATAGTCCTCCATCTTGGGTCGCTGCTCGGTGTTGAGGATGTCCTCGAGGACCAGGGGGTGGATGTTGAAGCAATCACCGATCTTCTCTATCACCTCGGGCCGGTGGACCCCCACCACGTCCATCCAGGTTGTGGACGGTTTGGCCTTGAAGTCGAGACACTGATCGATGGAGGTGACGCAGAACTCCTGGAGCTGGTCTTGGTCGTAGTCCAGGATGGTGATCCGCACGGGCTCGGTCCTCTCCTCTCCGACGTGGACGAGGGTTCCTGGAGGGAGGCCCACCTTCTTCGTCCTGATCTTGAAGACTCGTGCCACTGCGTCTTTCACCTTTTTGGCTTTACTTGAAGTCGTCTCAGAATTTTCGCCATCAATCCGCCTCGGTCGATCGGCTCATCCGCGTCCTGCCTCAGCTCTTTTCTGGTATCGTATTCCCTTCGCCCATCTCGTGTCCTCCGAGCCGAACTTCGGGAAATCCTATGATGTCGATGGTGGTGGAGGCGAGCTTGATATTGTCGGCCTTCTCGATCTCGTCCAGGATCAGTCGGCTCAGCTTATTCTTCGTCATCCTCCGGTCCCTCACCGCCGTCATGTATCTTATGTTGAAGTTTATCCAGTTGTCCGTTAGGGCTATGAATACGGCAGGCTCCACCACCTTCCGGGGGAGGTAATATTTCTCTTCCAGGCCGGAGAGGCTCTTCTCCGCATCGTAGGCGACGGCGCCCGTCTCCCTCCGAACGACGGAGAGAATTTTGGTGACGGCCTCCCTCCAGTCGCTGTCGTAGGTTATGGGGACGCCGATCTCGTCCCAGAGGAAGGAATGATCCTTGGTGTAGTTGTTGACGCTGCCCGCGAGGATGTAGCCGTTCGGGATTATCGTCAGCCGGCCTGTGGCCTGATCTCCCGACATCCACTCTCCCATCTCCATGAGGGTGGTGTAGAGGATGTCGATGTCGATGACGTCTCCCTTCCTCGAGTTGATCTCGACTCTATCTCCTACCTTGTATATCCCGGTGACGAAGATGATGATCCCACCGACAAAGTTCTTGAAGAGGTCCTGGAGGGCGACGGCGAGGCCCGCGGCGATGATGCCGTAGGAGACGAGGAGGTTCTGAGTGCTCTCCACCCAGATGTTGATCACGACTGCTACCAGGACCACAAGGTAAACTATCGAGACCGTCTTTTTGAAGGAGTATCTGGTCTTGGAGGCCTTTATCCTCTTGATGAGGACGTCCTCGAAGAGGTGCTTGAAGAGGAGATGGATGATGGCTATCGCCGCGACGGTGTAAAAGGCCTTCTGGAGATCTATGTTAGGGTAGGCGTAGTTAACGATCCAGAGAGCAGCCGCCAAAGCGATGAGGGTGAAGAGTGTCAGAAACCGCTTGAGCATACCAAATTAACTTCTTCTAAGCATTAAATATTTTATCCGCTCTATCGCTTCGCCGCCTCAGAATAGGCCGAAGAGCTTTCCCAGGAAGAAGATGTAGAATATCACCAGCATCCACCCCTCCCAGAGGGTGATCTCCTTCTCCCATATTATGACGAAGTATAGGGAGGTGGCGACGATCATCATGGGCATGACGAAGCCCGTTATCGTCTCGGAGATCACCAGGGTCCCGAAGAGGGCGGACGTGCCCATGATACCCAGGGCGTTGAAGATGTTCGAGCCCAGGATGTTTCCGATGGCCAGCTCCGGCTTGTTCATGGCCGCGGCCCTGACGCTGACCACCAGCTCGGGGAGGGAGGTCCCCAGGGAGACGGCGCTGGCGGCGATGATCTCGGTCCCGATCCCCACCATCCCCGAGAGCTTCACCACCGAGACGACGGTGTAGTTGGCCCCCAGGT
>NZ_JBNGCU010000004.1:0-27506 GCF_049974945.1 Methanocrinis sp.
GCCTGCTCCAGAATCAGCGCTCTGCTTCTGCCATTCTGTTATTCTGCCATTCTGTCATTCTGTTATTCTGTCATTCTGTTATTCTGTCATTCTGTCATTCTGTCATTCTGTTATTCTGCCATTTTAGCCAAGATGAATAACTAAAAATGTGAATTATTTTCAACAAAAATTTCGATTAATATGAATTTCAACCAAAAAGGTTATAAACAATTTAGTATGACCCATGGCGACTTGCGTAGCACAAATTCGCCGGTCGCAAGGTATTGGAGAGAGGTGATAATTTGAAGATGGATCGATTTGTATTTGCTGTTCTGATCATGATGGCCCTTCTGCCGGGGATGGCCTTGGGGGATGGGGCGGAGATGTACCAGCTGGGCGCGGACGCCGCAGACTACGCCATGGCCGAGCTGGGTTTTGAGAAGGGCGACGTGAACGTTCTGGCCCTCACCAACGCCGGATATCCGGTGATCGACGGACAGACCACGGATATGTGCCTGGACGCAGTGATGGAGATCACTGGCTGCACCCCGGGCAAAGAGAACCTGATCAACATCCTCAGCGCTCCCTGGAAGCCGCTCTGGTTTGGATTCTTCAACGCCGACACCGGCGAGGCGGTCTACATGAAGGCGAGCGCTGACGCATCCGGCTTCGAAGTTCAGGAGAAGGACAAGATCGACGCCGAGACCGTCCTGGCCGACGTCGAGGCCTGGGATCCGGGGGTCTTCGGCCACATGCTGCCCATCGCCAACGTCTGGGCAGACGAGAAGACCCCCTACGTCTTCATGAAGGCGGTCCAGCTCCACGACCACATCTGCCCCGGGGTCTCCAGTGGCTTCCTGCTCGCGAAGTACATGGAGAAGACGCTTCCCATCGAGGACCCTGCCAACCAGAGCTACAAGGTGATAGCCTGCCCCAACTGGTGCAAGGATGACTACTTCCAGGTGGCCTGGGACTGCACCCCCGGAAAGAAGGGGATGTACGTCAAGTACCTCACCGCCGACGAGACGAATGCCCTGACCGAGAAGTTCGGTACCCGGGTCGCCGGGATCTTCATCCGCTGGGACGCGTCCACGAGCTCGGGCGACGGCCTGGTGCTGGGATTCGACTTCGACAAGGCCGGGAACATGAGCAACATCGACACCTGGCCCAGATGGGCCTACAGGCTGAAGGAGGACCTGGTGCTGGTGGACGCCGCCGACTCACCTGAGGATTTCGTCTCCACCATCAAGGAGTTCCATCTGGATAACAACGACGAGCTTGTCGCCCTCCAGGGAGCGGGCGTCAACCCCCTCAAGGTGCTGGGCGTAGAGTCCGGCTGAAACTTCATCCGGGGATGGTAGATCTACCGTCCCCCCCTTCTTCTTTCTCTTTTTCTCCGTCTTCGCCGTTCTTCGCCGTTCTTCTCCTTATCTCGATCGGGATCTGCACCGGCGGCGACCAGCTGGCCGAACCAAGCCGCCCCCAAACCGCACCGCACCGCACCGCACCTCTCCCCGGAGCTTTTTTAGTCTGCCCCTTTTCGCCGGACCTCAAAGAACCGGCTTTTGGCGAGGCTGTAGCGGTGCCCCTGATGGGCGACGCCGTTCAGCTCCTTCTCAGTCGATCCCTCGAAGATCATCCCCAGCTTTTCGGCGACCTTCACCGAGGCGGCGTTCTCGGCGGCCATGGAGGCGAAGAGCCTCTCGACCCCGAGTTTCGTGAAAGCGCGCTCGGCGAGAGCCGTCGCCGCCTCTGAGGCGAAGCCGCGGCCCTGAAATTCGGGGAGGATCACGTAGAAGATCTGGATCTCCTCGGGCTCCAGGTCGTCGGGGGCCATGCCGCAGGAGCCGACGAACCTGCCGCCCTCCATTTCGACGATGGCCATGGCGAAGATCGCCTCCTCCGAGTCGTAGGAGGCGATCACCGCATCCAGGAGGGTGCGGACGGCCGCCTCGGTCTTCTGCTCGGCTGTCATGTCCAGGAGACTCGTCGCCTCCTCGTCGCTGAAGAAGGAGCACATCGGCTCGAAATCCTCGGGGACGTGGCGCCTGATGACGAGCCGTTCGGTCTTGATGGAGGGAGGGACTATCATGGCCGACAATAGGTGCCGATCGATAAAACGGGCGAAAAGAAAAGTCGGGAGTGAGTCTGGAATTGGTTGATATATCCAAAGAGTGGGAGACCTATTCTGATTTGTGGGATACCCCTTTTGATATATCTGCAATCAAAAGCGCTATTGTGTAGCGTCTCTAAAAACTCCACGCGAAATATCAACCAAATCAAAGAGCACCACCGAAAAGTCTGCCAGGATGAAAAGCGGATGCATTCGGCCGCCCCTCCGCCTCAGTGCTTCGGTCAGGATAGGCAGCTCAGGATCATGAGAAGCTCGTCCTCGGAGATCGGCTTCAGGAGATATGTGACCGCCCCCAGGTCGTAGCTCTTCTGGATGTGCTCGGATACGAGAGAGCCTGTCAGCATCACCACCGGTATGCGGCGGAGTTCGGGTTCGGATTTCAGCCTCTCCAAAAGCTCCATCCCGCTCAGACGGGGAAGCTTGATGTCCAGCAGAATAAGATCAGGAAGGCCAGAGCCCTCCTCGCGGAGGCGCTCAAGGCAGCTGAGGGCCTCCTCGGCGTCGGCGGCGATGAAGATATCCCTATCGGGACAGATCCTCCGGAGCATCCTCTGCGTCAGCTCGGCGTCGTCGGGATTGTCCTCCACGAGCAAAATTTTTAATCTCTGATATGCTTTATTCACGTTCACCTCCGAGCTTTTTGGTCCCTGAATCGCCGCAGACATCGCCGCCAATCTCCAGATAGCCCCAGGATGTCGCCCCTAAAAATACTTTTCTCGTTGAGTATGACGGTGCGGCCATAATGATGATAAGATAATACCAAAAATACTTAAAATCATACAAAATTCAACGAAACTCAATAAGTTGGAGGCCAGCTTCAGAGCTCTATCTTCTCCTGCGCGCTGCCCCGAGAGAGGAGAGCCACCCTGCTTAGGGGGACGTGATCTGCGAATCTATATCCCAAGATCTCGGATAAGTCCCTCGCGAATTCCACCACCTCGTCGTGGGTCGGCATCGAATCCCTCTCCAACCGGTTTCGGGAGCTTCCCAGGTGCATGTAGGCCTTCACCTCGACGAAGTCCGGCTCTGCGATCTCGATCAGCCTCGCGTAGCCCTGGGGATCTTTCAGGTTCAGGTTTCGAGCCAGGGTGAGCCTGGCCACCGTCCGGGAGGGCGAGTCCCTCATCATCTCCAGGCTCTCCAGAAACCGGCCCCATAGGTCTGCGACGGGGTTTGAGACCTTCAGGTAGGTCTGCTCATCGGGAGCGTTGAGGCTGATGTAGAGCTGGGTGGGCCGGACCTCGCCTAAGACCTCGGGCATGGTCCCGTTCGTCACCAGAAAGGCGGTCATCCCCCGACCTTTGATCTCCTCGACGAGTTCCTTTATCATGGGATAGAGGGTCGGCTCCCCCATCAGCGATACTGCGACGTGGGCGGGGCTCTTGGCCTCTTCGAGCCTGGCGAGATCGGTCGTCTCCGGCGCGCCGCCGTAGCCGGAGATCAGCCTCTGCTGCTCGAAGAGAACGCCGTCCAAAAGCTCTGCAGGCTCGATCCAGTCCCCCGAGGAGGCGGGCATCTCGTCGATGGGCCTCCAGCAGTGGAGACAGCGGTGGTTGCAGAGGAGGGTCGGCGTCATCTGGACGCACCGATGGCTTGCGATGCCGTAAAAGTGGTTCTTGTAGCACTGGTCGCCTCCGCGGATGCTCCGTCGCAGCCACAGGCAGGGCTTAACCGCGCCGTGGGCCACCAGGTGGTATCCTTGCCTTTTTAGCCTCTCTTTTATCGGGGGGGGGAAGCGCTCCATCATAACGCAGGACCAGAGAGAGGCGAGCCGTTATATAGTTATTCGAGAGTGGTGTGAAAAAGCGGAGCGAAAAAGCTTTTAATAATCCTGAAGACGGTCGTAACAGTCGAGAGGGAGACGACATGATCAGAAGAGAGATCAAACTCATATCGGGGCTCGCCCTCCTGGTCATCCTGATGGCTGTTGGGATGGCCCAGGGAGCGGACCTGAGAGTATGCGATTGCAGAGCCTGCGGCTGTCAGTACCTCAGCATCCAGGAGGCGATCGAGAGGGCCAGCCCCGGCGACACCGTCCTGGTGAGGAGCGGATACTTTCATGGCAACGTAAACGTATCAAAACCGATCATCCTCAGGGGCGAGAAGTGGCACGGCGGCGACATTCCCCTGATCGACGCCGACGGGAACGGCAGCTGCATAACGGTTAGTGCCGATGGGGCGACGGTCAAGAATATGAGGGTCACCAACTCCGGCAACGAGTCCGGCAACGCCGGGATCAGGGTGGTCTCAAACGGCAGCACCATCAGTGACAACATTGCAAGCGAGAACGGCGGGTCGGGCATAATCCTGGAGGGGGCCACAAACTGCACCGTTTACGCCAACGTGGCGACGAACAACTCTTTTGGGATCGCTCTCCTGGGATCCGAGGAGAACCTTCTCTTCAATAACAGGCTCTTCAACAACACTGAGGACGCCTTCGACGACGGCCAGAACCGCTGGGACGACGGCCTCGTGGGCAACTACTACGGCACCTTCAACTGCACCGACGAGAATAACGATACGATCTGCGACTCGGCCTACAACATCTCGGGCGGCGCGAGCGTCGACGCTCTTGCCCAGGTTGGCTGAGCGAACCCACTGCTTCATATTTTTAGATCCCGATCAAAATGTGTTGCAGCGCCCTTAAGGGAGCACCTTTAAATAGTCGTATGCTTCTAGTCAGAATAACGAGGAATTGAAATGGTTACTGGCACAGTGAAGTTCTTCAACAGAACGAAGCATTTCGGCTTTATAGCCGGGGACGACGGAACCGACTACTTTGTTCACTCAAGCGGTCTGAAGCCGGGCGTCTCCATAGATGAGGGAGATAAGGTCAGTTTTGAAGTCGAGACTGGCGACAGGGGCCCCAAAGCAGAAAAGGTGGAGAAGCAGTAAAGTCCTAATTCTCAAAAATTGCAAATTCTTAGCAGATGCGACCGGACTCGTTCCGGCCCATTTTTTACTTTCAATTTTACTCTGGAGATCTTCTCTCTTTCAGCCTTTAGGTCTACTCGTGCTTATCGCCGAAGGCGCCTCTTCATCCAGTGGGCCATCTGGCCTACGAAGACTGCGGGCGAGGTCTTACGGCCAGAGATCTCAACCCGGCCTGCCCGGATCGCCTCCAGGACGTCGGAGACGCTTTCGCCCTGGACCTCGACTACGGTGACACCGAGGCCCACGGTCTTGGCCATATGGGCGTCGCTGCCTGCCACCATGGGAAGGCCGAGCATCACGGCCTTCCTTCTGGCCCACGAGTTCGCGATCCCGAAGATGTACTTGGAGTTGTAGACCTCGACGGCGTCGCATTCCGGTATCCTGTACATGGCGTGCCTGAAGAGGTGATAAGGGTGGGATACGATGGCGATCCCGCCCCTCTGGTGGATGAAATCGATCGTCTCCTCGGGGCTTTGCCCACGAGGCGGAAGCTCCCTCATCCCCAGGGCCAGGAGGTGGCCGTCGGAGGTGGAGACCTCAACTCCCGGGATCACCAGAAGGTCTAGCTCTTTATCTCGAACGATCTCCTCGGCCAGAAAGGAGCCCTCCAGGGTGTCGTGGTCGGTGATGGCGATCCCGTCCAACCCCCTCTCGACGGCCGCCTCCAGGATCGCCCCCACTCCATCTCTCCCGTCAGAGCAGCTCGAATGGACGTGAAGGTCGAATCTGAGGAGGCGGGTTTTTTCTCCGTTCCGCAATCTGCCCTTCTCCTGGCCTTTCTCCGTCTTCTGACCTTGACCATCCCCTCTGCTCTTCTGTCCCAAGCCCTCAGACCTCCCTGGGGTCTCTGATCTTCCCCTCGATGGCCGTCGCCGCGGCCGTGGCCGGGGAGGCGAGGTAGACGAGGCCGCCCTTGCCCATCCTGCCCGGAAAGTTCCTGTTGGCGGTGGAGAGGCAGACCTCCCCCTCGGCGAGGACGCCCATGTGGGCTCCCAGGCAGGGGCCGCATCCCGGCGTTCCGATCATGGCCCCGGCTTTGGCCAGGGTCTCGATGACGCCGGTGGAGATGGCCTGGAGTAGGACCTCCCTCGATGCCGGGATGACCAGGGTCCTCATCTTGACCTCTCTTCCTTTCAGGATCCGGGCGGCGACCTCCAGGTCCTCATAACGGCCGTTGGTGCAGGTCCCGATGAAGACCTGGTCGACCTCGGTACCTGCGAACTCCGAGACGGGCCGGACGTTATCGACCCTGAAGGGTGCCGCCACCATCGGCTCCAGCTCGGAGACGTCAAACTCCATCTCCGAGTCATAAGAGTCGGGATCGGAGAGGACCGGCTGGCCGGGCTTTCGCGCCCTGCCCCTCAGGAAATTCTCGGTGACCTCGTCCGGTGGGACGATGGCGGCCTTGGCCCCCATCTCGACCCCCATGTTGCAGAGGGTCATCCTCCCGGAGATGGAGAGGGCCTCGATCGTCTCGCCGACGTACTCGAGGGCCTTGTAGGTGGCGCCGTCGGCCCCTATGGCCCCAACCAGCATCAAGGTGAGGTCTTTGGCCAGGACCCCCTCCCCGAGCTTTCCGGATACTCTGACCCCCACCGTCTCGGGGACCTTGAACCAGAGCCTTCCCCGGGAGTAGATCTCGGCCATGTCGGTGGCCCCGACCCCGGTCCCGAAGGCGCCGAAGGCCCCGTAGGTGCAGGAGTGGGAGTCGGCCCCCACTACCAGGGTTCCTGGGAGGGCGAACCCCTCTTCGGGGAATACCTGGTGGCAGATACCGCGACCTCCCTCGTAGAAGTGGACTATCCCCTGATCTCTCACCCAGAGACGGACCTCCCTCTGGAGGTCGGCGGCGGTGCTGTTGTTCGCGGGGACGATGTGATCGAAGGGGACGACGATCCTTTCTGGGTCCCAGACCCGCTTCGATCCCATCTCTCGAAAGGCCTTGATGGCGAGGACGCTCGTCCCGTCGTGGGACATGGCACGGTCCACCTCCGCCTCGACGATCTCTCCGGCCTCGGCCCGGTGGCCCGAGGCACGACTGAATATCTTCTCGCTGATGGTAGCCAATTTAAAACACCCCATAAAAGAGGGGCCGGATGGGAGAGGCCGGCCCGCTTTTATCACTCAGATCGGTTCATTCGAACTTCGGGAGCATGTAGGCTATATCGTCCTGGGGGTGGCGGTAGAGCCTCGACTCTAGCCTCTTCTGGTCCAGGATGTGGCCGATGATCCCTATGCTCCTTCCCAGGGCGAAGAGGCCGTTCAGATAGCCGTACTTGATCACGTCGTCGATATCCCTCTCGTCGAAGACCTCACAGGAGCTCATCAGGTCCAAGAAGAGGATCCCTATGCATCCGTCGACGTTCAGGATCAGGTTTCCCTTCTTGGCGGTGGTGATCTCCTGGACGGAGAGGGCGTAGTCGAGAAGTTCGGTCTTCTTGAAGTTCTCTCTCGCATAGCCGATGAGAAGCTCAACCCTCTTGTCGGGGTTCTTGACGCTCTTGATCCGATGGCCAATTCCGGGGATGTTGATCCCCGCCGCCTTCATCTCCCTCACAAACTCCTCGGGGGCGAGACCCGAGTCGTAGGCTCTCTTGAACTCCCGAGCGGCGTCGTCTATCGCTCCGCCGAACCTCGGCCCGATGGTGAGAAGGCCGCTGGCGAGAGCGGATATGAGGTCCTTTCCGGCGCAGGAGGCGACGATGGCGTTGTGGGCTGCCGAGACCGCGGGGCCGTGGTCGGCCACGATCTGGAGGACGAGCTCTATGAACTCACACGCCCAGGGGGGGATCTCCTTTTTGAACCAGAGAAGGCCGATCACCCCGCCGATACCCATCTGGTCGTCCATCACCCGGCTCAGGGGCTTTCCGGCGTAGAGGACCTCCTCCCCCCGATCGTCGGATATGGTGCAGATGAGGTTCGTCGCCTTTCTGACCATCCCCTCAGAGCTGGCCTTGGCGTAGTCCATGGGTATGGTGGGGATCTCGGGCTCAACGACGTCCTCCACCAACCCCGCCGCCTTCAGCCTCTCGTAGACCCTCCTTATCTCGTCGCCGTAGCTGTCGAAGGAGTCGGGGACGATGGCCCCCGCCTCCTTCAGGGCCCGGTTCTTGGCGTCGGCGGTCTCCAGGTCGGTCTGGGCCTTGGCTCCGGCGTGGCCGAACTGGACGCTTCCGGGGAGGACCTTGGAACAGGTTCCCGTAACCCAGATCACCAGAGGCTTTGTGATCTTCCCTTCCCTGAGGGCCTCGACGATCCGATACTCGTCGGTCCCCCCCACCTCGCCGAGGCAGGCGATGATGGCGACATCGGGGTTCGCCTCGAACCGGAGGATGTGGTCCATGAGGTTGCTTCCCGGATAACGATCGCCGCCGATGGCGATCCCCTCGACGACCCCGCTGGAGTTTCTCGCGATGATGTTGAAGGCCTCGTTCAGCATCCCGCCGGACTTGGATACGAACCCGACGCATCCCGGCCGGTAGAGCTTCGACTCGATGATGTTCTCGATGGTTCCTGCGGTGTTTCCGATCCTGAAGGCTCCGGCGGCGAGCCCTCCGACGGTGGCGGGGCCGATGATCGTCTTGTTCATCCTCCTCGCGGTGGCGGCCAAAACCCTCGCCATCCTCTCGGGGACGCCCTCGGCGATGATCGCCACCGTCTTTATGCTCGGCTGGGCCAGGGCCTCTACGGTGGTATCGAAGGCGGACCTGAAAGAGGCGAAGTTGACGACGACCTCGACCGAGGGGTGGTCCGCCACCGCCTCGGGGATCGAGATGTACATGGGAAGGAGGATCTCCTCGGTCCCCCAGAAGACCTTGTGGACCCCGGCCCGGTTGGGGTTGATGATGGCGGCGACGCTGGGAATAGACCTATTGCAGAGGTAGTCGAAGTCGAGCATCCTCTGGATGGCGTTCGTCTGGTACCCGTAGACGAAGGCCCGGCTGTTCTTGTCAAAAAGCTGGTAGCTCTTCATCATCACACCCCCTCTCCGAGGGCCATGGAAACGATCCTGGTCATGTGGGTCTCAGGTCCGTAGACGTGGATGGTGACCCCCAGCCTCTCGCCGAGCTTTCTCATGATCCGGAGCCCCTCCTCGTAGTTGGGCCCGCCCCGCCGGACGTAGATCTCGACCCCCGTCTCCCGGAGCCGTTCCCGGTAGTCCTCCAGGGCCATCACCACCCCCTTGAAAGTCTTGGCGACGTCGGTGAAGTTCGCGATACCGCCGCCGATGAGAAGGCACTTTGGCCTCCCCGTGGGGTCCTTCTCCCTGGTCATCAGATCCAGGATCGTCTTGGTGTACTCGTAGGTGTCCTCGGTGGACGGGTCGCCGCTGTACTCGCCGTAGTTGGCGAGCTCGCCAGCGAAGCCGAGGTCGCAGATGGTGTCGGCGTAGATGACGCTGGCACCGCCTCCCGCCACCATCGTCCAGACCCTGCCCTTCGGGTTCAGGATGGTGAGCTTCAGGGAGGCGCCCGTCCGGGAGTCGATCTCCTTGATGTGGGCCTCCTCTTCGGTGAGGGCCCTTCCGAAGGGCTCGGGGAACTCGAGGCCCTTCCAGCTCCTCCTCTGCCAGAATGCCTCTGCGTCGTCGAGCCTGGCGACCAGGTCCAGGGGAAGTATCTTGCCGTCGCTGAAGACGAAGGGGTTGATCTCCAGGTAGGCGAAGCCCAGGTCTCGATAGAGCTGGTAGAGGCCTTTGATGAAGTAGGCGATCGGCTTTCGCCTCTCGCCGAGATTCGCCGGAAGCTGGGACTTGAGGTCCAGCTCCTCGATCCTCGTCAGGACGGGGACGGCGATCTCTGTAACCTGGTCCCAGTTGGCCTCGATGTCCACCCCTCCCTCGGGGGAGAAGTAGATGACGTCCCCCTCATAGTCGGACTTTATGGCCACGTAGAGCTCCTCATCCCGATCGTGGGGGACGAAGGGCTCGATGAGGAAGTGGGTCAGGGGCCCGACGACGGCGCCCACCAGGGTCTCTTTGCCCATCTTCTCCTCGATGTACTCGCGGGCCTCGTCCCAGGTGGCGTCGAGAAGGATCAGGCCGTGGGCGCCCCTTTTGCCGAAGAGCTGGTCGGGTTTGACCACCAGCCGTTTCTTCTTGACCCAGGGGTTTTCGACCGCCACCACCTCCAGATCGGTTTCTGGGGTGACAAGGACGATCTGACCGTCGTAATCGAAATCATCAACGTAATCGGGAAGGCGCTCTGCCAGCATCTTCTTGGCGTCGTATTCCCTAATCCCTCTTTGTGCCATCTTCAAAACCTCCTCCCCATGGGGAGGGCCTTTTTTGTTTACAAATCTTTCTACGAAAGGGTCCAAAAATGGACCCTAAACGGTCCATAAACGGTCTCGAAACTCGCCCGGAAAGGCTGAAATAGTGACCCATTTCTAAGAGATTTCATGGTCCCGCAACCCGGCAAGGTCGAGAAGATCAGGCCCGCAGAAGAGGTCTTGGAGAGCTTAAATGCGCTTTATATGGCCTGCCCGGACTGCCCGAAAGAGCCCGCTCTCGATAAGGGGGCGAGCTTCGCGAGGCTCGCCGCGATGGAAGGGGGCCGGAAGCGGTGTTCCGGCTGCGGCAGGGCGCCCCTGGACCTGGTGATGACCGAGGCTATGGGGGTCCTGGTGGACCACAATCTCCGAAGCAAAACCGACCCCCTCCGGTCGATCGGCTGGCCCCTGGTAGAGGTGGGCAGCCCCCTGGCCTACCCGCCGAGACTCGGGAAAGGAGAGCTGATCATCGTCGGCGAGGGCCTGACGAAGGAGGCCGCCGCTGAGATCGTCGCCAAGGTCCCTGAAATAAAGGGCGTAATCCGGGGCGGGGGCGTCCCCGGCGTCGCAGACCTCCGGGCTGCGCCCACCCGCTGGGAGCTTCTGGCGGGCTCGGACCTGCGCTGCGACGTCGTATCCTCATTAATCGGCGAGCTTGTGATCTACAAGCATCAGTCAAAAATACACGTCGAGTTTCCCAGACAGAGCGCACCCAAGATGAAGATCCTGGAGGAGCTGTACTTCCGGGGCAAGCTCACCAGTGTCGCCGATGTCCTCGCAGGACCCGGAACCCTGGGCCTTGTGGCCGCCCTCGCTGGCGCGGAGCGGGTCGTCACGAACGACGCCTGGCTCCCGGCGGTGGAGGACGCCATCCTCAACCTGGAGGCGAACCGCTCAATCCTGGGGATCGAGAAGATCGAGCGGCCCGAAACCCCGCCGGGCGAGGTCGGCGGAGAGCCGAACCTCGTGGCGCAGGCCGAGGGCGAAAATATCAAGATCGAGGTCTACTTCGGCGATGCCGAACGGCTATTCTCGCGGGCCGAGCCGACGGATTTATGCTTAATCGATCCCTTCCCTGGGATGAAGTTCGACCGGATCGCCGAGGCGTGCAGGGTCTGCGGCGAGATCGTGATCGTGTAGGAGTCGATCGCCGGAGCGATTCCAGGTTCTTTCGCACCTTTACGGTGGTGGAGTGGTCCTCGCCCAGAAAATGCTGGAGTATCTCCAGTGCCCTTTCCCAATTCTCTCTGGCATCCTCTAAGTCGTTCACATCCGGCCAAGAGGTATCGGTGCAGCTCAGTCCAACTCTGACCCCAGGAACTTACAGGAGCATCAACCTGCCCTCCGGAATTGCCAAGGGGATCAACCTGACCCCTGGAATCGATAAGGGGATTACCCAGACCCCTGGAATTGCCAAGGGGATTAACAAAACGCTCTTCATGTGCAATATTGTTTAGATTCTGAGATCTGGGCGGTAAGGGTGGTGGGCGAGAGGATCGAGATACAGGTTCGACTCCCGATCCAGCTCTACACGGTCGATCCGGTCGATCTGAGATTCGACCATCGGCTCGATCAGAGGTGAGCTGGATCGGTGCTCAGCCTCACATCCACCGGATCTTCTGTCGAGCCTGGCCCTCGAAGTCGGAGCCTTCTTCCTTCTTATTTCTTACTTCTTAATATAACCAACCACAAATATTAATACCACCGCTCCGACCGTGGCCGCGATCAGCGATCCGATGAAACCGTGGGCAGAAAGGCCCACCAGCCCGAAGAGAAACCCCCCGACTAAGGCGCCTATTACTCCCAGCACCATGTTCCCGATAAGCCCGAATCCCTTCCCTCTCGTAATCTGGCCTGCCAGCCAGCCTGCAATAATCCCTATGATCAGAAACCAAAGCCAACCAAACATCCAACATCACCTCTTTTTATGAGGAGAATACACCTTAGGCTTAAAAACTTTTGGTGGCTCGGCATTCCCGGGGTAGCGAGGCCCAATCAACAGGCGGAATACGTCGTCGAGGGCACAATAAGATCGAATATCTAAAATAAAATTGAAAAATATACTCTCGGCGGCGAAAGACCGCCCCGCTGGCCGCACCCGCAGGGCGGCGAGATCACTGGGCGGCGTCCTCGACGATGGCGATCTCCTACTCCGTTAATCCGTAAAGCTCGTAGACGAGATTGTCGATCTGCCGATCGAAGCCATCGATCTGCCACCGGAGGAGGGTCTTCTTGGAGCCGGTCGCCGCTCCGACATTCTGCCCGCCCGAAGAGGAATAATTTTATTAGAATAAATTTACAAATAGAAGATCGAGGCCGACGAAGACGAGATCCCCAGCTCTTCAGAAACCCGGCCAATATATATACTATATATTCAAAAGTCGAATAATCACAGCAGGTAGATCTATTTATATTATTGTGATTAATTTTATACCCCATATCCCTAATGGTTATGTTCGTCGGTGCGAGAATCGCGATCAACAACATCAAACTTGGAAAAGGGATGGATATATGAGGGATGTAGGGACGATTATAAAGATCTGGGTCGCAGTCATGATGATCTGGGCTGGGCTCATGGTTATGCTGGTGTCCGGCCCATCTTTGGCCGCCAATAACCCCGAGGGATACTTCGTCGAGAATGAGCATTACTTCGAACAGGACGTCTCTGGTGAGGGGTTCGCCATGGTATACCAGAAGGTTAACACAGAGACTCTCCAGCTCCAAAACTACATGCACGGAAGCGGGAGCATGGACTCGGCGACCCTGATAAACTCCAGCCAGGAGGAGAAGAAGTACTACAAGTTCGACAAAAACACCGGCCGGTACGAATCGAAAGAGACCAAGGTCCACCAGGGCGAGATATCCTTTGTAGAGCAGAATGAGATGAACTACGCCCCCCAGAGCTTCGCCTACGGGACAGGGTACTACGCCGAAAACCCGATCGTCTACAACTCCAAGCTGAAGGAGAAGACCCAGAGTAAGAGCTACCAGGAGGGGGTCTCGATGCACCACCAGATCGAGTACGCCCAGGGCTTCGAGAAGGATATCAGGGTGAACCTGGAGTGTATCGAGAGCAACGAGGAGGGCGTGGCGGGCCACGGTCTCGCTGAGATGGGGATCGAGGAGACGGTGACCGAGGGTACGGTCCACCTTGGGGAGCTCCTCACAGATCCCGACGGCAGCCGCGGATGGAAAGATCCCCTGATCGAGATCGACGAGAACTACGTCGGATCCTTCACCATCAAAAAGAACATGAAGCTCTGCGCCGAGAAGAGCAAACCCAAAGGCCCCAAGGACTGGCTCTCCTGCTGCGTCGGCGGCTACAGCGAGATGGAAGACGACGACAAGATCTGGGGCGAGAAGGAGATCTTCGACTGCACCTGCCGGGATGTCGCCTGGGGTGACTCCTGGAGCGATAAGTCTCGGGAGCAGCCTCTGTAATCAGGCAGATTCGCCAGAAATCAAGATGAAAAATTGAGTCGCGCTGGCTTTTCGATCGCCAGCGCCGCTCCCTCTAATTTTGAGCTTTTATGCTTTCAGCGGACGGGGACGAACCCGGACTTCTCGACTATATCCTGCCCCTCATCGCTCAGGACGAAGTCGATGAACTTCTCGGCGGCTGGGCTCGGCTCGCCGAAGGTGTAGAGGTTGAGGGCCCTAGATAGGGGATAGGAGCCGTCCTTTATCGTCTCTGCTGAGGGCATGACCCCCTCGTAGGCCACGGCCCGGAGGGCTCCGCCCTCGACGTAGTTCATCCCCACGTATCCTATCGCCTTATCGCTGTTCGTCACCGCGGTCTTCACCTCGGCGTTGCTGCCATGGTAGGTGGTGACCCCGGGGGTCTCGGCCTCAACGCTCCCCATCACCATCCCATTGAAGGTATCTCGAGTGCCCGAGCCGACCTCCCTTGCCACCACGTAGATCCTCTCGTCGGGACCGCCCACCTCTTTCCAGTTATTGATCTCGCCGCTGTAGATGGCGGCCACCTGCTGCTGGGAGAGGCCCGTGACCCCGGCCTCATAGATCGGCTGGCTCACCACGACCGCTATGGCGTCATAGGCCACCAGAAACTCCTGGAAGCGGTCGCCGTAGGTGGCGATCTCGTCCGGCTTTACCTCTCGCGAGGCCATGGCGATATCTGCGAGCCCCTCGGCCGCGTTCTTGATCCCGACGCCCGACCCACCGCCGGTGACGGAGACTTGGACTTCATTCTGAATTTTGTTGAACTCCTCGGCAGAGGCCTCCACCAGGGGCATCACCGTGGTGGACCCGGCGACGGAGACGGCGGCCGCCTCCCCGGCAGAAGCCGCATCTTTCTCCTCGTCTATGCATCCCGAAAATCCCAGGATCGATACGATCGCCAGAAGGGCGACCAAAAAGGATACTAAAGGTCTATTCATCAGAAACCACCCCTTACAGGTATCTGGTATAAAATTTATCACAATAGGATAAATAGGTGGCCTTACCGAGAAATACTGATAATGGGGATACGTATTCTATATATCTCATATCTCCTTCTGCCTGACCCTCTCCAGCACCTCTTTGGGATCGTACCTTATGCGGACGACCCTGGACCTGCCCCTGTGGCCCGGACCGCTGAAGTCGGTATCGATCAGCCTTGCGGCATCCAGCTTGTTGAGTATCTCGTGAAATCGGGTGTATCCCGATCCGGTGGCGTCTTTGAACTTCTCGTATAGATCTCCCGCCCTGGCGGTCTCCATCTCCGCCGCGAGTCCCAGGAGGAGGAGCTCGTCCTCCCGGAGGGGCTTCAGGGCGCTCGAGAGGTGGACGAGCCTCGATCTCTCGCGGGCCCTTTCGACGTCCTCATGAGATATCGTCTTCGACGCCCTCCTCTCCGCCACCATCCCGGCCCTCTTGAGAAGGTCGATCCCGACCCGGAGGTCTCCGGCCCTCTCGGTGATCTCTGAGACCAGATCGATGATCTCCTCCGAGACGACGCCGGGATAAAAGCCCCTCTGTACCCGGCGTTCCAGGATATCTCTGATCTCCTCCGTCGAGTAGAGGGGGAAGCTGATCTCCTCGGGCTGGAAGACCGACCCCACCCTCGGATCGAAGATGTAGCTGAGGGCCGGCTCGCTGAGGATGGCGATCACCCCGGCCCGAAACCCCGGGAAGGTCTCGTGGGCCCGAAGGAGGGTGTAAAGGACCCGGTCCACCTCTTTTTCAGGGAATAGGTAGTTCACGTCATCGAGGGCCACCACCAAGATCCGGTCATCCTTAGCCATCGCCCTCGCGATCCGCTCCAGGACCCTTTTGAAGGAGACCCCGCTTGTGGGCGGCGAGTGGCCCAGGAGCTTGCTGTAGATCCGCAGGAATATGGCGTGTCTGGTGTGGTCCATCTGGCAGTTGACGTGAACCGGGACCACCTTCGAAGAGTGGGCCTCGATCTCGCTGAAGAGCTTGACGACCGCGGTCGTCTTCCCCGTGCCCGGTGGGCCGAGACAGAGGGCGTTCACGGGACGAGCCCCGGTGAAGGCGGGGCGGACGCAGAACTTGAGGGACTCCATCTGAGAATCGCGGTGAGCGAAGTGCTCGGGCAGGTGGTCGAACTCCAGGACCTCCCGGTCCTTGAAGATGGTCTCGTCCCAGAGGAGGATCTCTCGTTTCACCTCTCAAGCCTCCGAAGGTATGGATCTCTACAGACAAAATAGTAGTTGGCTCGGCTAGAAATAAATAAGGTTGCCTGGCCCGAACTCGCTGGTAAGTTCGGGCCCTCGGGCGGCGTCTACTCCGCCAAAAGCCGATCGATCTCCCTCTTCAGGATGGAGCTGATGAGGGCGCCGTCTGCCTTTCCTCGAAGCTCTTTCATCGCAAGGCCCATCAGGGGCCCCAGGGCCGCCTCGCCCCTCTCCCTGACGAAGGCCTCCTTTTCGGCGACGATCCCGACCACCACCTCTTCGACCCCCCCCCGGTCGACGCCCCCAAGGCCCGCAGCCTCTGCGGCCTGGGCGGCAGAGAGCTGGGGGTTCTTTGCCATCGTCTCCAGAAGCTGAGGAACCCCCTCCTTGGCCACGCCGCCCCCGGCGATGAGGGATAGGGCGTCAAGATAGCGATCTTCCGTCAGATTCGAGATCGGAATCCCCTCCCGGGCCAGCTCCCTCGGTATCATCTCCAGGGTTCTCACCACCAGGGCTGGGGGAAGGGAGAGCTTTCCGACGGCCTCCTCGAAGAGCTGGTAGTTCGGCGACGAAGCCATCAGGTTCGCAAACTCGTGGCCGAGCCCGTACTCCTCCTCGAACCGCGCCGCCCTCTCGTCGAAGAGCTCGGGGAGGCTGAGGGACGAGACGTATTCGGGGGTCACCACCACGGGGGGAACGTCCGTCTCCGGGTACATCCGTGCGGACCCCGGAAGGGGCCTCATGTACTCGCTCGTCCCCTGGGGAAGGGCCCGTCTAGTCTCCTCGGGAACCCCGACCAGGGCCTCCCTCGCCCTCTCTAGGACCGCCTTCATGGCGGCCTCTGCCCGGCCCCGGTCCGCCGCCACCATCACCACAGCGTCGCCCTCGCGGGCCTCAAGCTCGGACCGAACGGCTTCGACCTCTTTTTGGGTGATGCCGTAGGCTGGAAGCTCGTCAGAATGAAAGATCCCGCCGACCCCCGCCCTCTTGGCCCGGTCCGAGATCTCTGAGCCGAGCCGCCGTCCCGGCTGGATCTCCTTTCCCAAAAGGCCAGCAAAGCCGGCGAGCCTCACCGCCAATACCACGCCACCCTTGCCGAGGGCGGATTTGATCACCTTCGACTCGCTGGGTGCGAAGATCCCGGTGAGGTCAGCCACCCGGCCCTGAACCTCTGCTCCTCGCCTCAGAAGCTCATCTCTGATCTTCAGCAGGAGGAGCTGCCTGTTCGCCTCGACTGCCACGATAGTCTCGATCATGTTCAGATCCTGGACCCCCTTTATCTCGACCCTCGCCCCGTCCCTGATGGAGACGTTGACGTCCTGGCGGATCGTCCCCAGGCCCCTCTTGACCCTCCCCGTCGAGCGGAGGATCATCCCCAGCCTCTGGGCCACCTCCCGGGCGTGCTGGGGAGAGACGATATCGGGGGAGGTGCAGATCTCGACGAGGGGTATCCCCAGCCGGTCGAGGGAGTAGACGACCTCGTCGCCCCGATCTTCGATGATCCTCGCCGCCTCCTCCTCAAGGCAGATCGTCTCCATCCCGACATCGCCGCAGGAGGTATCGATCGAGCCGTGGGAGGCGAGGTAGGCGGTCCTCTGAAAGCCGGAGGTGTTGGAGCCGTCGATCACGATCTTCCTCATGGTATGAACTTCGTCTGCGATCTGCATCGAAAGAAGCCGCGAGACGATGAGACCTATCTCCAGAGCCTCGCGGTTCAGTTCGCTGGGGGGCTCCTCGTCAGCCTCCACCAGGCAGGTGGAGTCGTAAGAGCAGTAGATGAACTTTCGAGTGACCAGAACTTCTTCCAGGGCGGCCCTGTCGATCTCGCCAAGCTCGCTCCTGGCCGGTCGCAGGTACCTGAAGAACCGATGGTCCGACTCCTCCACGTCTCTGATCCTTGTGGGGCAGCCGCAAAACAGCTTGGCGGCGGTATCGAGCTGCTGGTGGATCTCGATACCGCATACCAGACCCAGGGAGGCGTAGTCTAAGCTTTCAGGCATATAGAGACGACCCTACCTCTAGGGTTATATAATTTCAGTCGGTGCCGGGTGCCCGGGGCGGCCTAACCCTCTTGACCGCCTCTCTGATGTCCTCGGCCTTCACCGTCTTCCTCTTGGCGTGGTTCGCCCACTCGACGGCCTCCTCGGCCACCTCCATGCCGTAGCTCTCCAGAATTTCTGCGAGGGCGTCCCGCGCACCTTCACTGACCCTTTTGGCTCCAGCCTCGCGAATAAGTCTGCTGACCGGTGCCACCGGAAGTATCGCCATTAAGTCTCCTCTCCTACCATAATTCGGCTCTTACAGTCAGAAAAAGGATCAAAACCGCTTCTTCTCCGACTAAAGGGCCTAATAGACATTACGTTGTCCATCAGGTCACTATATATAATTTTCGTAAACTCACAGACAATATTATACCGGAAAACTGAAGAAAAATGGAGATATAAGCATATTCGGCCAAAAATCTCATAATGAATCTTTATTTCTCATCTCTGCAGAGAGGGGCCGGGAAGATCAGTTCCTGTCGATCCCCGCTCGGGCCCGTTTTTTTTTATCGCTGCCAGGACCTCGCGAGCTTGGGCAAAGGCAGGACGAGAAAGGTCAGCAAGACGAGAAAGGTTATTTAGGTCGCTGGCCCCAAACCAGGTGAGCAAGAGATCGAAATTGGGGTGGCGGAAGATGGATTATCTGATCAGAAAGGCCATCGTCTACGATGGGCCCGAGGACACCTACGGGCCATGTGGATGTGGCATGGACGTGGCTATACTCCCGGTCCTTTTGCCGAAGATCTGGTTTGAGGACGAGTTTCCGATGGCGGCCGACGAACATGAGTTCTGCCGGGGCCTTGACTGCCGAAGGGTGATGGGGCTCAGCTGCAACCGCATCTTCGAGCACGAGATGGAGGGAATACCCTACCTCGCAAACTTCTCCTGTTGCAGGGAGTGTGCCCAGAGGGCCGTCGATGAGGGCTACGCCGTCTGGGCGGAGTGGGAGTATCCGGCACTGTTGAGATGAATCGCCCTTGCAAAGAGTGGGAGTAAGAGAAGGAGGAGCTATGAAGTACGTAGTTTATACCACCGCCGACTGTCCGCGGTGCGAGCAGGTCAAAAAGGTACTGAAGGGCTGGGGCGTCGAGTTCGATACCGTGGATATGGCCAGCGCCGAGGCCCTGACGGAGCTTCGGGTAAACGGCATATTCACCCTCAGCGCCCCCGTCCTCATGGCAGGGGACGACTTTTACACCGTGGAGGAGCTCTTCGAGGGCGACGTGATCAGAGATCTCGAGGCGATGGGGCTTCGCACTTAAGCCGCTTCGGTGGCGAAACCGCCGCTTCAGAGCTATCGTCGGAGGACGCAACCTATATCCGCTTTTGGGCTCAGAACTCCATGCCACGGACCCTTTTTATGTCGAAGATCGCGGTCTTGGCGACGTGCATCACCGCGAAGGTCCCGGCCTGGATGGGGTCGGTCACCACCAGGTCTGCGTATCGGGGAACCGATCCCGCCATCTTGAGGGCGATCACCGGGATCCCCTCCTCCTGGATCCTCTGGACCTCCTCGGATATCCTGCCGCCCATCAGGGCTCCCGCCAGGACCAGAACCGAGGCCCGATGGAGCCGGCTCACGGCGTTGACGGCGTCGGCTATTGCTGCCTCCCCCACCAAGGGGATGGTGTCGATGCTGATCCTCTCCCCTCTGAGGTTGTGTCGGTCGGCCTCGTTGACGGCCCCCACCGCCGCCTGGGCCACCTGGGCTCCCCCTCCGATGATGATCACCCTGGACCCGTAGATCTTCTCGAAGGACAGGTGAACCGATACCTCCAGGACCGCGGGGAGGCCCTCCAGGTTCTCCACCATTCCCGGGGCCAGCGAGTCGATCTCCATGTAGACGGTGGCCTTGCCCGTATTCACGCCCCTCTCCAGGACGAACTGCTGGGTATATTCGATGTTGCCCCCAAGGCTTGCGACGACCCCGGCTATGTCCCGCAAGACTCCCGGCCTGTTCTCACAGATTACGTTAATTGCAGTGCTCATGATCACCTCAGAGCCATGAAGATCTCCTCAACATCAAGTACCTTTACTCAACTGGTAAACTTTAATATGACGAGTGAGTACTCGTCATCTGATGGAGTTTTGTCCCGATTGTAAAAGCATAATGGTGCCTTCGGAGGGCGTGCTGGTCTGCAGAAGGTGTGGCAAGAGGATTGAGATGAAGAAGAGCGACACCATCGTCAGCAAGACCGAGCAGAAAGAGCGTACCATGACGGTGATAGAGGACTCCGAGTCGGCAGGCCTTCCCACCACCAAGTACAAGTGTCCTGAGTGCGGAAACGATACCGCCTACTGGTGGCTGCGGCAGCTGCGGTCCGCCGACGAGAGCGAGGTCCGCTTCTTCAGATGCACAAAGTGCAATTTCACCTGGAGAGAGTACGACTGATGGGATAATCTATATTTAAGATAAAATTGATCTCTCCGATGGAGGGGCTACGAGGATGTTCAAGGCAGTGATAAGCGCAGAAACCCTGCGGGATGCTGTGGAGGCGGTTTCGTCTCTTGTCGACGAGGTGAAGTTCACCCTGTCAGAGAACGGCGTTGAGCTGAAGGCTGTGGACCCCGCCAATGTGGCCATGGTCTCCTTCCGGCTGAACTCCGAGGCCTTCGAGTACTTCAAGGCGACCGCCGGGGAGATCGGCGTCGACCTGGTGAGGCTCAGCGACGTTCTGAGCATGGCCGACCGGGGCGAGAACGTCACCCTCGAGCTGGACGAGGAGAACCACAAGCTGAAGATAGGGGTGAACTCCCTCTCCTACACCCTCAGCCTCATCGACCCCAGCGCCATAAGAAAAGAGCCCCGGGTGCCGGAGCTGGACCTCCCCGCCCACGTGATCCTTCCGGGGGCCCACCTTCGAAAGGCGGTCCGGGCCGCAGAGAAGGTCTCTGACCATGTCGTCCTCGGCGTCGCCGACGACCCTGAGGACCAGTTCTACATGGAGGCCAAGGGGGACATCGACTCCCTGCGACTGAAGATGCCGGGGACGGAGCTGTTGGGGCTCAAGCCCGGGAAGGCGCGGTCCCTCTTCTCGTTGGACTACTTATCCGACATGAGCAAGGCGATCGGGAAGGCCCAGGAGGTGAAGCTCGAGCTCGGCGTAGACTATCCCCTGAGGATCAGCTTCAAGCTCGGCCAGGGCGTCGAGATAAACTACCTCCTAGCTCCTAGAATCGAGCAGGAATGAGCCTCGCCGACTACCCTTTCACCCGGGAGGCGGCATCGAGGGTCGAGGAGACGGGCTACTCCCTGGAGGGGCTCCTGGAAGATCCCAACCCGCAGCCTAGGCTCTCCCGCCTGGTGAGGAAGAGGGCCACGGACCGGGTGCTGGGCGCCGTCCGAGGCGAGATCCCCGATGGGCCGGCCCATCCCCTGGCGGAGCTTTTGTCCTACCCCCTGGCCAGGGTGATGGTCTCCTGCCTCGATGACGACCTCCTCGCCAGGAGGTACGCCCTTGCCGAGGCGAAGCTCGCAGGCAAAAAGATGCGCCGTGAAAGCCTTCAAGACCTTCTTCTGCTCGCCCGCGACCTCGACGTCCATCCCCAGACCGGCCAGAACGGTCTTCGAGTCCACTTCTCCGACTACCTGAAGGCCGCCGCGAGGATGAGAAGCCCTGGCTGGAAGCTGGTCAACCGCTCCCTGGAGAGGGGCTGGGTCACTCTCACCGACCGGGAGCTGGCCCGGCTTCTCGAGGAGAGGGCGAGGGACCGGATCGGGCGGGGCCTCCCCCTCTCCGTCCCCGCGGAGATATGCGAGAGGCTCCGGGAGGATCTCACCAGAATAGCGGAGGAGCTCTCGGCGAAGAGGGCCGAAGAGAAGGTCGACCTCGGCGAGGTGACCGAGGACGCCTTCCCCCCCTGCATCCGCGGTTTCCTCGCTCAGGTGGCCTCGGGCGCAAACCTCGCCCACTCAGCGCGGTTCGCCCTCACCACCTTCCTCCTCGCGGTGGGGATGGACGTCGACGAGGTCGTCGGCGTCTTCAACACCAGCCCCGACTTCGATGAGGAGAGGACCCGCTACCAGGTGGAGCATATCTCTGGAAAGGGTGGAACCCGCTACAAGCCCCCATCCTGCGCCACCATGGCCACCTACGGCAACTGCCCCGGAGAGGAGAGGCTCTGCCGGTGGGTGAACCACCCCTTAAGCTACTACGAGCGAAAGGTGAAGAGAGGTGGCGGAGGGTGAAAGGCCCTTTTGAGTATCGGCGGATGAGGCGAGGCGAGGTGGCGGAGGTCTGCAACCTCGCCCTCCGAGTCTTTCAAGAGTTTGTCGCACCCCAATTTTCCCCTGAGGGAGTCAGGCAATTCCGTAACCACACCGACCCCCATCTATTCCTGCTCCGGTCGCAGTCCAAGAACTTCATTTTGATCGCCGCAGATAAAGCCGCAGACAAAGGGGAGGTGGTGGGAATGATAGAGACCAGCTACGACGGCCACGTCAACCTCTTCTTCGTTGACGGCAGGTTCCAATGCCAGGGCATCGGCGGCGAGCTTTTGAAGAAAGCCCTTGAGATCTGTCGGATGAGAAATCCCGAGATGTCGACTGTAACCGTCAACTCGGCGCCGAGCGCCGTCGGGATCTACGAGAGGCTCGGTTTTCGGCTGGCCGGACCAGAAAGCTCTGTGGACCAGATCCGGTCCGTGCCGATGATCCTAGAGATCTCGGACGCCGACCGCCAACCGGCAAGGTGAAGCTCAGATTGCCGGGATGGAGGTCTTTCGGGCCTCGACCGCGACACAAAAATTTGGATGGGTTGACGATCCAAGACGGCCGCAAGAGACTTCAGTCTTCGGACCAGACCGGGAACTCTTCGGCGGGCACAACGATCTTCTCTTCGTTCCCGCCGGGAACCTCTTCCAGGCTGAGAGTCCACACAGAGTACAGCACCTGGGTATCACGAATCTCGGTCTCGAAGGAGAGGGAATCCTCGGTCCTGTAGTACTCGGGGTCGAGGAAAGTGCCCGATTCGCTCTTCCATCCGTTCCCAACGGTGAAGTAGAAGTCGTATACGCCGTCTTCGATGCCGGTGATCTCGAAGGACTCGCCCTCCCGGACGTAGACCATAAAGAGGGGCCTTTTATCCGCGCGGGTCAGAATGGCTACAGCGTCCCGCGTCGCGTCGTCCTCCTGGGGGTTGTTGTTCTCCACCACCAGAACGCCATAGCCGCTCCGTTCCGAGTCCTTGATGAAGGTTCCTGTCTCAGGTCTGGCATAGTCCTGGGCTGAGGTGGATATGGAGGCGGCGCAGATCAAGACTGCTAAGCAGAAGCAGGCCGAAAGTGAATACGGTTTTCGCATCTGACGATCCCTACCTGGAAAAATCGTTTCCAGGGCTTTGATCAGCGATTCTGATATTTATTTTTTCTCCAGTTAGTGGAGATCGCGCCCCCCCGAATATCCTCGGACTGCAGAGCCTCCACGAAGGCCCGGACGGCTTCCCTGTCCTTCTTTACTGGATCGGCTAAGAAGACTATCTCGTCTGTGGCCACCCTCCTCGATGCTAGGTTCGCCTCCTCTGCAGCCTCCCGAACTCCGAATCCCAGGTCCGCCCGGCCAGCCTTCACCGATGCTGCGATCGCCGAGTGAGATCGGGCCTGGCCGACGAACTCCACCGACGGGCAGCCCGCCTCCTCCAGAACCCTCCTCAATACCCGGCTCATCTCCGAGTCCCTGGTCCAGCTGAGGACCCTCAGATCCTCGATCCTCTCAAAGTCGAGAAGTTCGGGATCTTTTGCCATGATCACCAGATCCCGCCGATATCCGCCGACGGGTTCAAGCCCCCTCTCGTCCACGACGGGTTCCGATCCCTCCGACCGCGAGACGACGGCGACGTCGGCTACGCCGTCTTTCGCGGAGATGGCGCCCCGCCTGCTCCCGGTGGAGACGACCCTGACCTCGAAGGGAAGGGCCGCTGCCAAAAGTTCTAGCCTCGGGCAGTCCTCCCCCTCGAGGAGGAGAGGGGGTTCTGGAACGGAGCCGAAGAGCTGGACCTCCACCTCGTCGCCCTGGTCGAGATGTTCGACCCGGTCGGGGATCTCGACGACGCCGTCGGCCATGGCCAGGGTGGTGATGGAGCCGCTCCCCTTGTCGACGGGACGGACCCAGCCCCCCGCGATCGCCACCGTCAGCATCTGCCTCCTTCCTTCGGACCGCACCGGCTTGGCGAGCCGCCCTCGGACCTTCGGCGCCAGGTGCTCAGTCCCCACTGCCTTCCTGATGGCCGGCGCCGCCAGCTGGCCGAAGACGGTGAGGGCGCTGGTGGGGTATCCGGGAAGGCCGATGAAGGGCGTTCCTCCGATGGTCCCGAAGAGGGTCGGCTTTCCGGGCTTGAGGTTGATCCCGTGGAATGCGATCTCGCCCAGCTCTTCGACGACCCGATAGACCATGTCCCCGATCCCGGCGGAGGTGGAACCGCTGACGAGGACGAGGTCGGACTCTTCGGCCATGGCGAGGAGCCCCTCGGCCATGTAGTCGTGGTCGTCGGGGAGGATACCAAAGAAGATCGGCGAGCCGCCGCACTCCTCCACTGCCGCCGCGATCGAGCAGGAGTTTATGTCGTAGATCTGGCCTGGGGAGAGGTTCCTTCCGGGAGGGACGAGCTCGTCTCCCGATGAGGCGACGGCTACCCGGAGGAAGCGAACCCTCACCTCCTTTCGGCCCACCGCCGCCAAAAGGCCGATCTCTCGGGCCGAGAGCTTCCTTCCGGGAAGGAGGACCGTCTCGCCTAAGGCGACGTCACCCCCCGCCCGGTGGACGTTCTCGCCGACGTGGACCGCCCGCCTGATGAGGAGTGTCGAGCCCTCGACCTCGGTGTGCTCCACCATGACCACGGCGTCGGCTCCCTGGGGCATCATCGAGCCGGTGGAGACCCCAGCGGCCTCCCTCTCGCCTACCACCAGTTCCGGCCTCTTCCCCATGGGGACGGTGCCGATGAGATTGAAGGCGACGGGCCGGTCCTCCCTCGCCTCTAGCGTCTCTTTCGAGCGGAGGGCGTAGCCGTCCATCGCCGCCCGATCGAACCCCGGAACGTCGACGCCGGATACCACCCTCTCGTCCAGGACCCGGCCGAATCCCCTCTCCAGGGGGACGATCTCTTGCCCCGCCCTAGGAGCAGAGGCGAGGACGATCTTTTTGGCTTCGTCGAGGGAGAGGAGGGTGTGAAACTCCTTCTGCATGGCCATCTATCTTTTTGAGGCCGATATAAAATTTGGCAGGCTTCAAATTCTAGCCACCTTTCGCCTCAGAATATGGTCTGCCAGCACCAGGGCCACCATCGACTCCGCCACCGGGACGATCCGCGGGGGGATCGATGGGTCGTGCCTCCCTTTGATCTCGATCTCCGCCGCCTCGCCTGTCGAGAGATCCACCGTCCTTTGGGGGCGCGAGATGGAGGGGGTGGGCTTCACCGAGATTCGGCAGACGATCGGCTCCCCCGTCGATATCCCGCCTAGGATCCCGCCGGCTTTGTTCGTCTCGAAGATCGGTCCATCTGGTCCCGGAAGGATGGGGTCGTTCATCTCGCTTCCCCGCATCCGAGCCGCTTCGACCCCCGCCCCGATCTCCACCGCCTTCACCGCTCCGATCCCCATTAGGGCGGAGGCCAGGTCGGCGTCGAGCTTGTCGAAGACCGGCTCCCCCAGCCCGGCGGGGACGCCCGCGGCCACAATCTCGGCGACGCCGCCGAGGCTCTCGCCGGCCGACCGGGCCATTTCGAGAGCCAGCACCATCTCCTCTGCGGCACCCTGGTCGGGGCAGCGGACGGGATTCTTCTCGGCCTCGTCTCTGAGGCGGGATATGTCCACATCGTCGGGGATCTTCGCCCGAACGCCCCCCAGCTCGCGGACGTAGCCGGCGACCTCGATCCCGCTCTCGGCGAGGAGCTTCTTGGCCACGGCTCCGCCTGCGACCCGTCCGACGGTCTCCCTTCCTGAGGATCTCCCCCCGCCCCGGTGGTCCCGGAGGCCGTACCGGGCGACGTAGCTCAGATCGGCATGGCCCGGCCTTGGCCGGTCTCTCAAGGAGTCGTAGGCGCTCGATTTCGCGTCCCTGTTTCTGACCAGCATCGAGATCGGTGTTCCCGTAGTAAGCCCCTCAAAGAGGCCGCTCAGGATCTCGACCCTGTCCTCCTCTTTCCGAGAAGTGGAGACGGTGCTCTGACCAGGCCGCCTCCGGTCCAGCTCTCCTTGGACGTCATCCTCGGAGAGGGCGAGACCTGCGGGGCAGCCGTCGATGACGACCCCGACCCCCCGACCGTGGCTCTCGCCCCAGGTGCTGATCCTGAAGAGGGTACCGAAAGAGTTCCCTGCCATGATCGAAACCTTAAACCCAAACGGATATCACTTTTTTGTCTCGAAGGCTGTATCGAATATAGCTGACGAATGCACCTTCCAAAAGGCTTATACAATCCGGTTTTGATTGAACGGACGATAGAATGGGCTACCTTGAAGAGCTTCGAGAAAGAGGGAGGGATGCCAACCCCTTCTTCACCCTCATGGGGATCGAGGTCGTCACTTTCGGTGAGGGGAAGGCCGAGCTCTCCATGGAGGTGAGGGCCGATATGCTGAACGGGGCGGGATGGATGCAAGGGGGGATCTACACCGCCCTCGCCGACGAGGCGATGGCCCTCGCCCTCTTCACCGTTCTCGACGAGAAGGATCGGATCGCGACGATCTCTGAGACCACCTCCTTCTTTTTGGGGGTCTGGGAGGGGAGGATAGTCGCCGAAGGCAGGGTCACGAGGATCGGACGGCAGGTCGCCTTCGCCGAGGGTCGAGTGAGGGCGGAAGGGGCCGAGGTACTCTCCACGACCTCGGCATCATTTTCGATAATCGGGAGAAGGTTGTATAAAAATATTTGTGATAGTAGTCCCGTTTGAATTGAAAAATTATTTCTAGTAGATCGACATATCATGAAGTATGACTGGGGTGATCCTATGAGAACGAGTACCATATCAGCCGGACTGCTATTTTTTTGCGTTGTTGTTGCATGTATTTTCGGCGTTAGTAGCGCAAAACAATCTGGAATCAACGAGATAAATATATTTGGAAACAACAACATTGCATTGCAACCGATAGATCAGAATGCCTTTGGTCTCGGAATAACCCAGAAGGGATTCAACGATATGGACATATTCGGAAACAACAACATAGCAATGCAATCGATAAAACAGAACGCTGTCGGTCTCGGAATAACCCAGAAGGGATTCAATGATATGGACATATTCGGAAACAACAACATCGCAAGGCAATCGATAAAACAGAGCGCCGTCGGTCTCGGAATAACCCAGAAGGGATTCAACGACTTGAACATATTCGGAAGCAATAACTTGGTGAATCAGGGCCTCACTCAACGGGCAAAAGGCGTTGGAATCACTCAAACAGGCGGAAATAAAGCCAGTGTATTTGGAAATCGTAACCTGGTAAATCAAGGCGTAGTACAAAGTGCAAGTGGCAAGGGGTCAACACAATATGGGGGGAACACCGCGAATATATTTGGAAGCGGAA
>NZ_JBNGCU010000004.1:27606-47794 GCF_049974945.1 Methanocrinis sp.
GGCAAGGGGTCAACACAATATGGGGGGAACACCGCGAATATATTTGGAAGCGGAAATCAGGTAAGTCAAGAAGTGATCCAGGTGGCGACTGGCGACGCCGTCGCTGAAAGTAGCGGATGCAACGTCATAATGTCGTCCACCTGATCTCAAAAGCGAAAAAACTCGCCTTCGCACAATTTTTATATGGTTTTATATCTGTTCTAGGCGATCTCCTTTGGGGCCATCGAGACTTCCGTCCCGCCCCCTTGTCCGGGGATATGACCACCGGGTCTTCCAGGTCCACCCGCCCGATCTCGTCTGGGTGGAGAGGTGTCGCGTCCAGGTCCTCGGCCTCGTGCCTGAAGCTCTTGAGGACGGACCGATGGTGGATGTTGACGGTGAATACCCTTGACCCTCCGTGAGGAAGGCGTTGACGGCTCGCTCCTCTCCTCTCCAAGACGGCGCCATATTTCTCCATAATCCAGAGAAGACAATCCGAAGCCCCGCCTCGGAGGGGCCCAAAAACGTCAAATATAATACTGTCTCTATTTACAGGTGTGTTCGCGATCTGGATAGCCTTAAATCGATCAAGACCAATCATCGGCTAAGGTGTGAGACTTGAAAGAGATTCAGCTCAAGGTGGCCAAAGCCTATCCCAACGACTCGGCCCGGGGTATTGCCAGGCTCGACCCCAACGCCCTCCTTACCCTGCGGCTCTCGCCCGGAGACATAATCGAGATCGAGGGGCGGAGGAGCTCTGCAGCCAAGGTCTGGCGCGCCGACCGGCAGGACTGGAGCCAGGACTACATCAGGATAGACGGTTTCATCAGGCACAACGTCGGGGTGAGCATAGGCGACCGGGTCAAGATCAGGAAGGCGAGGGAGGGCGAGGCCCTGCGGGTCGTCCTCTCCCCCCCCCCGGGCTCTCACACCTACTACGGCGAGGACGCGGCCGAGCAGATCAAAAGGCAGACCCTGAAGCGGCCGATCGTTCGGGGTGATATCCTGCCGATCATGAGCTCCTCGGGCCACCCCTTCATAGGCAGGATGGAGGCGGTGCCCCTGGTGGTCGCAGATACCGATCCCGAGGGTGTGGTGGTGATCACCGAGAGGACCGAGGTGTCTCTCCTCGACCGGCCGGCCAAGGGCTTCGGCTCGGTGAAGGGGACGGGTATCACCTACGAGGACGTGGGCGGCCTCCGAAATGAGGTCCAGCGGGTGCGGGAGATGATCGAGCTTCCCATGAAGCACCCCGAGGTCTTCCATAAGCTGGGGATAGACCCGCCGAAGGGGGTTCTCCTCCACGGTCCGCCGGGGACGGGAAAGACCCTCATCGCGAAGGCCGTGGCCAACGAGACCAACGCCAACTTCTTCTCCATCGCAGGTCCCGAGGTGATGTCCAAGTACTACGGCGAGAGCGAGCAGAGGCTCCGGGAGATCTTCGAGGAGGCGAACCGGAACACCCCCTCGATAATCTTCATCGACGAGCTCGACTCCATAGCTCCCAAGAGGGGCGATGTGACCGGCGAGGTGGAGCGGAGGGTAGTCGCCCAGCTCCTGGCCATGATGGACGGCCTCAAGGAGAGGGGGGAGGTGGTGGTGATCGGAGCCACCAACAGGATCGACGCCATCGATCCGGCTCTGCGAAGGCCTGGCAGGTTCGACCGGGAGATCGAGATCGGGGTTCCCGACAGGATCGACCGGAGGGAGGTGATCCAGATTCACGTCAGGAATATGCCAACCGATGAATCGGTGAACCTCGACGACCTCGCCGACAGGACCAACGGCTTCGTCGGAGCCGACATATCCGCCCTCTGTAAGGAGGCCGCGATGAAGGTTCTCCGAAGGCACCTTCCCGATATCTCCTTCGACGACGACATCCCCGAAGAGGTCCTCGACCAGATGTCGGTTACCGGCGAGGACTTCGAGAACGCCCTCAAAGAGATCGAGCCCTCTGCCATGAGGGAGGTCCTGGTCGAGATCTCCGACGTCAGCTGGAAGGACGTGGGGGGGATCGGGACGCTCCGCCAGGAGATCGTCGAGTCTGTGGAGTGGCCCCTGAAGCGGCCCGCCAAGTTCGAGGAGATGGGGATAAGGCCCCCGAGGGGCATCCTCCTCTACGGCCCGCCGGGGACCGGAAAGACCCTCATCGCGAGGGCCGTCGCTCGGGAGACCAAGGCGAACTTCATATCGATCAAGGGACCCCAGCTCCTCTCGAAATGGGTCGGTGAATCGGAGAAGGCGGTGAGAGAGATCTTCAAGAAGGCGCGACAGGTCTCTCCCGCCATCGTCTTCTTCGACGAGCTCGACGCCGTCGCCCCCATGAGGGGTTTGGAGGAGGGGCACAGGACCAGCGAGCGGGTGGTGAACCAGCTTCTCGCAGAGCTCGACGGCCTGGAGAGCCTGAAGGACGTGGTGGTGATCGCCGCCACCAACCGGCCCGACATCATCGATCCAGCCCTCCTCCGGTCCGGAAGGTTCGATAGGCTCCTCTTCGTCGGCCCCCCCGATCGGGCCGGAAGGCTTGAGATCCTCAGGATCCATACATCAAAGACGCCGAGCGGCGACGACGTGAGCCTGGAGGAGCTGGCGGAGCTGACCGAGAGCTACGTGGGGTCGGACCTCGAGTCACTCTGCCGGGAGGCGGTGATGCTGGCCCTGAGAGAGGATCCGGAGGCTTGTGAGGTGGAGATGAGGCACTACCGAGAGGCTCTGAAGAGGGTCAGGCCCAGCTTCGAGGAGAATATGGTGCGGTACTATGAAAGGATCAACGAGAGGTTCCGGGGCGGGGTCAAGGTCGATCCCGGCTCCTACCTGGGCTACCGGTGAGGCGAGAGGATGTCCAAGATCTACGCCCGGAGCCTCGCCGGAAAGGAGATCGTGACCATGGGGGGGACGGTCCTGGGGGAGCTGGAGAATATCATCCTCGACCCCGATACCGGCAAATTGATCGACCTCTTGGTCAAGCCCGACTCGGAGCTGGACCCCGCAAGGTATCGGAAGGAGGGAAAGCTGATTCTGGTTCCCTTCTCCTCGGTCTGCGCCCTCAAAGACTACATCGTCGTCGACGAGAAGAGGGCGGAGAGGTAGAGAGAGGAGTGGATGGTTAAAGGCGAGATCGGCGATGGGAAAGACCCATAACAAAGTGAGGTCAGAAGCTTGATAAAGCCGATCACCGGCCTCTTCCTCGTCCTCTGGGGATTGGTGAAGGTCTTCCAAGGCTGGGTCCTCTTCGAAGGCGGAGAGGATTTCGGGGCCGCCGTGGTCGTCTTCGGGGCTCTCGCGGCCCTCGTCGGAGGCCTATTTCTCAGGGACTCTCTCCGATGAGAGGCCTGCCCTTTGGCTTTTGAGTGTCAATTCCTCGAACAGAGGCTGAATTGCGTGAATCCTCTAGCCGAGGCTGAACAGATAAATCATCGAACTTATTCCGGCAATCCAGGAAAAGTTTAACTTTCCCGGAAAGCCACTCCCCACCGATGATCAGGACAAGATCTCATATCATTGTGGTGGTCTTCGTAATGCTCGTCATCTTCGGAGCTGGTTGTATGACAAAGGACGATCAAAAGACTGAGGAGGCTGGTGGGGCGAAGGTCCTCCTGGAGACGAATATGGGCGATATCACGATAGAGCTTCGCGACGACATGCCCGTCACCGCGGGCAACTTCAATAAGCTGGTCGAGGATGGATTTTACGACGGCGTGATCTTCCATCGGGTGATCGACGGCTTCATGATCCAGGGCGGCGACCCCACGGGGACGGGCCGCGGCGGACCCGGATATACCATCAAAGATGAGTTCTCCGGCCAGAATCGAAACGACCGGGGGACGATCTCCATGGCCAACGCCGGCCCCAACACCGGCGGAAGCCAGTTCTTCATAAACCTGGTCGATAACAACTACCTGGACCGGATGCACCCCGTCTTCGGCGAGGTCGTCGACGGCATGGATGTGGTGGATAGTATCGGAAAGGTGAAGGCCGGACCGGGAGACCGGCCCCTCAAGGACGTGGTGATAGTCAGGGCGAAGGTCGTATCCTGAGCCGCTCTTGTGAGAAGAACCGAGGGGGGCAACGAGGCTGGATCGAGGGAAGGTGCGGGAGCTTGGGGCGGTCTTCGCCGTATCACTCCTCGGCCTCCTCCTGAGGATGGCCCCCTTCAGGGGCGCCCTCCTCGGCGGTCACGTCCTCTTCTTCGGCTCCGACTCCTTCTACCACATGAGGAGGGTCCTCTACACCGTCGATCACTTCCCCTCCACCCTCTGGTTCGACTCCTACCTCGACTATCCGGAAGGCCTGGAGCTCCTGTGGCCGCCGCTCTTCGATCAGCTCATCGCAGGGTTCGCCCTCCTCCTGGGGGCCGAATCCCAGAGGGAGGTCGAGATCGCTGGAGCGATCGTCCCCCCCATCCTGGGGTCGCTCACCATCGTCGCCCTCTACTTCCTGGCCCGGGAGCTCTTCGGAAGGCGGGTGGGGCTCGTATCGGCCCTATTCTTCGCGATCAACCCCCAGCACGCCAGCACCTCCATCTTCGCCCGGCCCGATCATCACGTCTTCGAGACCTTCCTTCTGGTGAACCTCGTCCTCTTTCTCGTCATCGCCGAAAAGAGGCCCGAAAAACGGCTCTGGTCTGCTGCCGTGGCGGGATTTTTCGTGGCGGCTCTGGGCTACTCCTGGATCGGAGCCGCCGCCTATCTGGGAGCCTTTTTGGTCTACGCCGCGGTCCAGACCACCATCGACCTGCGCCGGGGTCGCTCATCCGAAGACGAGCTCTCGATCTTCCTCGTCGCCTTTGGGGTGGCGGTGGCTCTGATGCTCCCCTTCTGGAGGGAGGCCTGGCTTCTGCCCTCTTTCTTCGCGGCGGCTGGAGTCCTCATCTTCGTCCTCGCCCTCCTGGCTTTGTCCCGCAAGTTTCGCGAGAGGGGCCTCTCCTGGACGGCCTTTCCCCCGGCGGTGGCCCTTCTCGGCTACCTTCTCCTGATATCGGCCTGCGCCCTGAGTTCGTCTGGGGTGGTCTGCCACCTCTTTGACGAGGGCCTGAGCTACTTCTTCGCAGGGAGCCTCTCTTGGAAGGTGGCAGAGGCCGTCCCCCTCCGAGCCGCCGTGGAGCCCCTTTCTGTGGTGGGGTTCAACCTGACGGTGGCGGTGATGGGGTTCGCCCACCTCTGGCGCACCGACATCGACAGGCCTCAGCTCCTCTTTTTGGTCTGGACCGTATTGGTCCTCGCCCTCGCCGTATTCCAGAACCGGTTCTTGTACGTCTTCTCCGCCAGCATGTCGATCCTCATGGCCCTCTTCTTCTTTCGGGCTCTGGCGATCGTCGGCGGTTGGGAATGGACCAGAAGGAACCGAGATACTTCTAAAATCCTCCCCAAGATCCTTCTCCTCCTCCTTCTCCTCCCCTCGGCGTCCAGCTTTGGGGGGGCCCTCTCGGTCCGTCCTGCCATCGTCGAGGAGGGCTGGAACGAGCCCCTCCTCTGGCTGGAGGAGAACTCGGTGGAGACCAGGGGCTTCCTGGACCCGGACCAGACCCCGGAGTACGGAGTCCTATCGTGGTGGGATAGGGGCAACTGGATCCTCTATCTGTCCAGAAGGCCCGTGGTGGCCAACGGCTTTCAGGCCGGGGCCGAGGATGCGGCGCGGTTCTTCCTATCCGGCGACGAGGGCGAGGCCCTGGAGATCATGGATGAGAGAAGGTCAGAGTACGTCGTTACGGACTCGAGGATGCTGGGTCCGGGCCTATCTTCGATCGCCCTATGGGGTGGTGAATCTCCCTCTGATTACGTTAGCAGGACCGAAGGCGCCTATGAACATGCCGAAAAGTTTCGAAGAACCGCCCTCGCCCGCTGCCACCTCTTCGACTGCCGGGAGATGGGCCACCTCCGTCTGATCTACGAGTCCGGGGCAGGATCGAGCACCCCGGCAAACCAGGTGAAGATCTTCCAGCGGGTCGGTGGCGCTCGGATCTCGGGCAGAGCGACGGAGGGTCCCGTCGTCGCGACCCTGGACCTGACCACAAACCAGGGGAGGCTCTTTCAGTACACCAGGACGGCGGTGCCGCAGGATGGCCGCTACGAGATGGTCGTCCCCTACTCGACGGAGGACACAGCGAGCGTCCATGCCGTCGGACCCTATCATCTATCCTCCGGCGGCAAGATTAGGCTTCTCGACGTCGGCGAAGAGGGGGTCATCGGTGGGGGAGAGATCAGGATCGACTTCTGAGCCTCCGACCTTCCAAAAGTTTTAAACCCTCTTCGGCCCGAACCGTTGGAGTCGGGTCTCTCCCGGGCGGAGAGGAGCTGCCACCGGACGGACTGAGAGATCTGATCGGTGGTTATTTCAAATATACTGATCCATGGGATTGATACGAGGATTTGCCATGAAACCGTCTCTTTCGTTCATCTTCGCGATCGTGCTTGCAGTCGTCGCCACTCCGGCCCAGGCTCAAGAGGTTTTTGATATCTACTCCGACCTTCAGTCCTGCGAAGTCACTGTGGGGGGGGATGCGGCAGGGTGCCGTCTTCGGGCTGACCTCTCCTCCAAAGAGGGGTTGATCCAGAGCCGAAATCTCTCCCTCGACGGTCCTGGCACCTGGATTGTGACCTGGGACGTCGGTGGGGCTGAGGAGGGGTCTTACCGGGCCTGCGCCAGGTTGATCAGGGATGGCGAGGTCGTCTCTGAGAGATGCACCAGCTTCTATTACGGCGGCAGGGTGGACATCAGGTTCGACGTCCGGGACGCTCACGCCGACTACCGGGGTATGACCCTTCTCGTCTACTCCGAAGACCTCGCCATCGTGGACATCTACTACACTCTGGTCAGGGGCAATAAGGCGATCTACATCTCAAAGAAAGAATCGGTCCCCATCGCCGGAAGCTATGGTTCTCCCTCCGACCTGAGCCTCCCGTGGAAGCAGCTTCTCGAGAACGGCCAAGAGTACAGAGGTCGGGTCAAGATCGTCGAGAAGAGGGACGGTCAGACCAGGGCCTTCATGAACTCCTTCGTCGCGAGAGACGACGCCGAGATCACCGATACCTACCAGGACGAGACCGGCGCCAGCGCCACGGTGATGGGCAGGTCCCGGGTCCCCTTCGAGGGCTCACTCCGGTTCGACCTCCGCCAGAACGGCACCCTTCTTTCGAGCGTCGAGGAGAAGACGCCGATCCTTTTGGCTGGCGACGACGAGACGGTGGAGATCTCCTGGAACGAGACCCTGGACCCTGGGATCTATCAGCTCACCATCCAGCTGATCGGAAACGACGGCGACGTCCTCGACCTCGAGGAGAGCATCATCGAGGCCGAGATCCCACCAAGGCCTCAGACCGTCGAGCCGGCGGCGGAGGAGGACGGCTCCGGGACGTCCACGGTGGTCGTGGTCGCGGTCGTCATAGTGATGGCAGTCGCGGCGATCGTCGTCATCCGGCGGCGGAGGGGCTGAAATTTCGTCTCCCCAAAACGGATCAACGCGAAGGTCCTGGCGAGCGGGATTCTGGGGGCTCTATCCCAGACCTCTCCGGTCGGGCAAAATTGAGGTCGGGGGTCAGCTCCCAGCGACCACGCCGTTTCTGAGGGTCCCGAGCCCCTCGATCTCCACCTCCACCTCGTCCCCGGCGGAGAGCGACCCGACGCCGGGAGGCGTCCCCGATGCGATGACGTCTCCGGGTAGGAGGGTCATGATCCCGCTAACAAACTCGATCAGCTCCGGGACGGAGAATATCAGGTCTGAGGTGCTGGACTTCTGTCTCAGAACGCCGTTCACCCTGGTCTCGATCTTTAACGAGGAGGGGTCGGCTTCGGTGATGAAGGGGCCCAGGGGTGCGAAGGTGTCGAAGCTCTTGGCCCGGGTCCACTGGCCGTCTCTCCTCTGGAGGTCGCGGGCGGTGACGTCGTTGAAGTTCGCGTAGCCCAGGACGTAATCGTCCGCCTTCCTTGCGGAAACGCATCTGCACCTCTCTTTTATCACCACCGCCAGCTCCCCCTCGTAATCGACCTGGCGGCTCGAGGGCGGCATCACTATATCGGCGCCCGGACCGATCACCGCCGTAGGAGGCTTCAGGAATATGATCGGCTCGGCGGGAAGGTCCATCTTCAGCTCTTCTGCGTGCTCGACGTAGTTGAGGCCGACGCAGATCACCTTGCTCGGATCAGAGGGGGCCAACAGCTCCACCTCCTCCAGGCGGTACTCCACCCCTTCGGCCTCGATCGAACTTCCGATCACCTCGCCCCTCAGAATCTCATCTCCATAACGGAACCTTGCCATCAAAGGATCATCACCCCAATCTTCTTCATCATCTCTTGAGGCCGCTGGGGCCTCTCCTGTACCTGCCAAACTCGGTTCCAGCGAGCCGGTCTGCCCTGATCACCGGCCCCTCGACGCAGGGCCTGATCCCAGAGGGATCGATGGCGCAGGAGCCACAGATCCCCATGCCGCACTTGAAGTACCGGTCGATGCTCGCCTGGATCTTCGTCTCCATCCCCGGGCACCTTTCGATCACGTCCGCCATCATCGGCTCCGGGCCGCAGAGGTAGATCTGGTCGAACTCCCGGAGGTCGAGGCAGGTGAGCCCCGCCGAGGCCCGGCCGCAGATCCCCGCCGAGCCGTCGTCGGTGGTTATGATCAGCTCGCCGATACTCTCAAACCTCTTCCTAAAGAGGAGGTCGTCGCAGCACCGAAAGCCGAGGAGGGTCGCGACCTCCATCCCCCTCTTGCGGGCCTCTTCGCCCAGAAGGGCGAGGGGCGCGGCCCCCACCCCGCCGCCGACGAGGAGGATTCTGTCGCCGGTGAGGGTGAATCCGTTTCCCAGGGGTCCTCGAAGGCCGAGGCTGTCGCCGACCTCAAGGTCGAATATCGCCCCCGTCGCCTCGCCCACCAGCTGGACCGATATGCCGTTCCGGTAGGAGATGCTCATGGGGACCTCGTCGACCCCCCTCACCCAGACCATCAGGTACTGTCCGGGGATCGGGTCGAGGTCGAGGTCGAAGAGGAGCGTCCTGACGGCGGAGGTCTCCTGGACGATCTCGACGATCTGAGCGTTCTTCGGCCTCATGAAAACCTCCTGGCCAGGCCTTTCAGCTCCGCAAGGGCCATCCCCTTCCTGTCCAGATAATTTGAGAGCCCCTCGGAGATGGACCTGAATATCCCGTACCCCTCAGCTCGCCCCAGTGCGGTTCCCACCTGGACTCCCGCGGCTCCCGCCATGATCATCTCTGCGGCGTCCTGCCAGGAGGCGACGCCACCGACCCCTATCACGGGGATCTCCAGGGCGGAAGCGAGGTCAAAGACGCACCTCATCGCCACCGGCTTTATCGCGGGGCCCGAGAGGCCACCGAACCGGTTTCCGAGGATCGGCCTTCCGGACTCGACGTCGATCGCCATCGCCTTCAGGGTGTTTATCGCCACCACGGCGTCGGCGCCGCCGCGCTGGGCAGCGAGCCCCAGACCGATGACGTCGGCGACGTTGGGGGTGAGCTTCACCCAGACCGGGACGGATACGCTCCCCTTCACCGCCCGGGTGATCGCCTCGACCTTGCAGGCCTCGCACCCTATCTCTGCGCCGTAACGCTCCGCGTGGGGGCAGCTGAGGTTCAGCTCGAAGCCGTCGGCGTCGAGCCCCTCTGCCACCTCTTCGAACTCCTGGGGGCCCGAGCCGAAGATGCTCGCCACCACCGGAGCCCCCCCCTCTCTTCCGATATCGATCTCTTCCTGAAAGTTGGTATAGGAGGGGTTTGGAAGGCCCATGGCGTTCAACAGTCCGCCCTCCACCTGGACGACCGTCGGTCCCCGATGGCCGTCCCTGGGGATTGAACCCACCGACTTGGTGACGACGCCGCCCGCCCCGGCCCGGGCTGCTCTCTTTAGGGAGGCTCCCGTGGTTCCCAAGATCCCCGCCGCCAGCAGGACGGGGTTTGCCATCTGGATTCCTCCCACCTCTCCCGAAAGGGATGCCATGGCGAAAAAGTCGTCCAGAGAGGATAAAAGTCTTCTCAAAGGTCGCCCTTTGCAAGAAGAGAGCGGACTTCGAGCGGAGGGACCCAAAGATTTTTCGCGAGGGAGAGCTGGATATTAAGGGGGCGTGATCGAGCTTGAAGCTCAACCTTCTCTTGGCAACGTTGCTGATCTCTCTTCTGGCCGGGCTTCAGTCCGGGTCAGGCGACCTCGCCGCGCAGAGTGGTGGTGGGAACGCAGTTGGCGAGGCCTCGGCCTCGCTGGAGCTGGTCTGCTCTGCAGATCCGACGGTGGTGGATCGCGGCGATGCCGTCACCTGGAACGCGACCATCTGTAACCCCGGTCCAAAGCCCATGAAGAACGTCTTTTTAAAGGCCGACTTCGACTCCGCGGTCGAGCCGGTGGCCTTCTCTGCGAGCCCCTCTGAGGGTCTGGTCTGGAGTTTCGGGGATATGGGGGCCGAAAGCTGCGCGAGCCTCAGCCTGGTGGTGAGGGTTCCCAGGCCGGAGAGGGGATTTACGATGAGCCGCTGTGTCTCGGGCGAGGGATTTGTGAGCCTCTCGGAGGATTACTCCACGGCGGAGGAGGCTTACGAGATCGGGTGCGACTTCAGCGCCTGGGCCGAGGGGATGGGTCGGCCGGTCCGAAGCTCGGCCTTCGTTGCGGTTAGGGGGGAGGCGGGCGCCCAGGTGAGCGTCCGCGAGATGGGCAGCGGAAACTACAGCGGCAGGGAAGAGGTCAGGGTAGATTCGAGAAATAACTCGGTCGAGGTCTTCAGGAACTTATCGGCGGCCAGCCGTCCCTTCAACCTCAGCCTCGGCGATAAAAGGTCCGCGAACTACACCTCGCCCTGGTTCGAGATGATCGCCTTCAGAAACGAGTTCGCGGGGAACTTCACCCACCAGAGCCGCCGAAACGCCACCTTCCTGGACAGTTGGTATTACGCAAAGCTCGACCAGGTGGGGACCGTTTTGATATCGGGTGGAGGGTAGATATCGGGTGGGGATGACGGGGTGGGGATAACGCGCAGCAATGCCCATCTCGAGGCCCGTCTCTCGATCTCAAGGCTCGTCTCTACGCCAGGGTGAAGTTGGTCAAGGTTGTGAGTTCTGTGGATTTGGTCGCGATCTTCGTATCGTTGAGCTCCCCCTCAGTCTCGGTCTCTGTGGAGTTGATCACCTTCACCGGCTTTGCGGGATCGATCACCTTTACCTGACCTGTGGAGTTGATGACGGTTACGAGGCCTGTCGGGTTGAGAAGGGTTATCGGAGCCGTCGTGTTCTTCAAGACGACCGGCTCGCTGAAGTTGGCAGATTGAACTGTGGCAGTGTTATTCGTACCCGGGAGCGTCTCGTTGGAGCTCAGCTGCGCATCAGTCTCGTTTTCTGTGGCGTTCTCGGGGTTGACGTCGATCACGGGTTTGCGGGGGTTGACGTTGATGCTGGGTTTTGTCGGGTTGACTTTTATGTTGAGGCCGGTGAGGTTGACTTTGACCTTCGGCTTTGCCGGGCTTATCTTCACCTTGGGCCGCGAGAGGTTGACGTTGACCTCGGGCTTTGCCGGGTTTATGTCGATATTGAGGCCGCTGGTCTTCGCCCCTGCCCCATCTTCTTCTTTCTCCTCACCACCGGCGTTATCGCGAGAGCCGTTCTCCTGGGGCGGCCACCAGTCTGCGGGGTCGAACTCGTTGGCCAGGGAGTCGTTCATTTCGGCGATCCTGTAGTCCACCAGCATCCTGTTGAAGGATGGCGAGATCACTGGCTTGCCGTCGAGGCCGGAGAGATAAAGGACGGCGACCAGATCGCCGTCGGCGTTTCGTCCGTTATCGGATCTGTCGTCGATGTCCAGCCATACGGTCTTGTTCAGAAGGATCGCCACGGCCAGATCCTTTGCCGAGGTCTCTTCTGAGATCGATCTGTTCGCCGATTCGCCAGATTCGTCCATCGACTCATTCGACTGGATCATCGGCTCGTTCATGGATTCGTTCACCGGCTCTTCCGGAAGCTCCACGTCCGCCAGAGCCACCCTCTCGACACCTTCTCCAATCCTGGGATCGAACTTCTCGATCCTGACCTCGAAGGTCTTCCCGTCGACCACGCCGACGACGGTGCCGCTTGCCTCGTCCGGTGTAGCCGTGGCGGCCGCCGGCAGCAGGAAAAGCATCAGAATCAGAGATGCGATCTTCTTAGGCCTCACTCAATCCCTCTCCGGTGAGTATCTTCATCATTTATGAGAAATAGGTTTCGATCTGGCGCTGGGGGTGAAGGCCGTATCAGTTCTCCAAAAGCTTTAAATGGCATATAAGAATATTTATTCAAAGAGTATCTGTCGGTGCTGAGATTCGAGAAGGGGGCGGCATACGACCGCGACATTTCCTGACATTGGAGGGGTGAGATATGGTAGAAAAAATTTACATGGAATTCAGGAAGATGGAGAACGGAAAGAAGGTAGGGATGGAGTGTCTGGGCAGGCATTTCGATTACGGGGACCGGGTGGAGCCCTCCGATCTCGGCATATCCGTCAACGTGGCCGAGGAGATGGCCGCAAAGTCCAATGGAGAGATCAAGATCATAAAGAAGAAGGTGTAGCTCTTCTACGCCGAGTTTGAGACGACGCAAAACCCCCACCCTAGAATCCCATCGGGGCCAAGGGTGGGTGCTTTGGCGTCTTCTCGCCGTATATCTATCGGATTGGCCTATCAGCTAGCGCCGGACGGCAGGATGCTGTGGCTTTCGAGGACCAGATCTGCGCGCGCCCTTCTGCCCCGCCCCTGCCGGCACCCTCCTCGATCTCTTAGGGGCCGGCTTTGCCGCCGAGCCCACGGCGTTCTTTGCATATTCCGAGTGATATCGGTGGTCCATCTGCTCGATCCTCGTCCTGGTGAGCCTCTCGATATCCCGGAGGAAGCTCCGCTCATCGGCCGCGCAGAAAGAATATGCGGTACCTGTTGCCCCCGCGCGTCCCGTCCGACCGATGCGGTGAACGTAGCTCTCGGCCTCGTTCGGGAGATCGTAGTTTATGACGTGGGAGATCTCCTCGACGTCGATCCCGCGGGCGGCGATGTCGGTGGCCACCAGCACCTGCAGTCGGCCCGACTTGAAGCCGTTAAGGGCATAGGTGCGCTGGTTCTGGGACTTGTTGCCGTGGATGGAGTCGGACCGGATCCTGTTCTTGGATAGCACCGATGCGACCTTGTCTGCACGCCGCTTCGTCCGGGTGAAGACCAGAACGCGCTTCAGGTTTTTCTGTTGTAGAAGCCCCAGGAGCAGCGCATCCTTATTGTTCTGATCCACGAAAAACATGCGCTGTTCGACGCTCTCCACCGTCGTCGCCTGAGGGGCCACCTCGATTCGGACGGGGCGAGTGAGGAGCCTTCCGGCCAGATCGCCGATCTCCTTTGACATGGTGGCCGCAAAGAAGAGGGAATGACGCTTCGGTGGAAGTTTCGAGACGATCTTGCGGACGTCGTTCGCGAAGCCCATGTCCAGCATCCTGTCTGCCTCGTCGAGGACGAAGAACTCGATCTCCTTTAGATTTATATGGCCCTGCTCCATCAGGTCAAGGAGCCGGCCGGGGGTGGCGACTAGGGCGTCGACACCTCGGGATAGAGCCCTCACCTGGGGCCCCTGTTTGACCCCGCCGTATACGGCGGCGTGCCTGAACCGGAGGAACTTGCCGTACGTCCCGAAGCTCGCGTCGATCTGGGCCGCCAGCTCTCGGGTGGGCGCGAGCACCAGGGCTCGCGGCACGCCGGGGGCTGCGACCTTCTCCGTCTCTATCATTCTCTGGAGGACGGGCAAGACGAATGCGGCGGTCTTGCCGGTCCCGGTCTGAGCGATGCCCATCAGATCCTCGCCCTTAAGAAGATGGGGTATGGCCTCTGCCTGGATCGGCGTGGGAGTCGTATAGCCTTCTTTGATCAGCGCCCGCTGGAGCGGTTCCGAAATATTTAGATTTTCAAACTGCATTTTCGCCTCTTTGGGGTTACGCAGTCGGACGCTGTCATATGAATTTGGGCCAGAATAGTCGTCATCAATTAGCTCTGATCTAATTTATGAACCGTATTTTGACGGTTTTGATCAAGGACATACGAGACTTTGAACATCCAATTGTGTAACTCTTGCGCTTATGATCACTCCGACTTAAGGTGTGATCGCGACGGACCTAGAACTCGTCTCCTCTATTTAAAGATGGTGTATTGAAGGGGGATCTGGGGGAGAGTCTGTAAGATTCGAATGATGGCGTTTTCTATTATCGGGTATTCGTCGACCTTATCGGTGAGGATGATGTCATCATATTTGTCCCCTAATAATACAGCCCGCCAATTGGACTCATAGTTTGCATCATGCCCGCTGTAATCCATCTTGCCAGCCAAATAGATCTTCGGGTTACTCATTTCCTCACCATCCCGATAGCAGATAAAATAACCCCCGAACTGTCTAATTATTATTGGTAAATTGGCGCTGAGGGTGAGATTTGAACTCACGAGGCGCAGTGCACCACCGGTTCGCTCGTCGGACCTTTCGCTTTGGGCGATAATCCGAGTTCAAGACCGGCGCCGTGGGCCGCTTGGCTACCTCAGCACGCGCCTGTTTCTTGGAGCCGGGACTTTTTAAGCCTGGCGATCAGGACCCCTGCAAAAGTTTTAACGGCGATGCAGGGAGAGGGGAAATCATGCTGATCAAAGACGTCTCGATCATGGAGGACGGAAGGCTTCTCCGGGATGTGAACATCGCCATCGATGGGAGCCGGATCTCGGGGGTGGGATCGGGGGTCGCCGACGAGTCGGGCGATGGCGTGGTGATCGAGGGCTCCGGGATGTTGGCGATACCGGGCCTGGTCAACGCCCACACCCACCTCGCCATGACCCTCTTTCGGGGCTACGCCGACGACATGGAGCTCTTGCCGTGGCTGGAGGAGAAGATCTGGCCCCTGGAGGCGAAGCTCACCGCCGAGGACATCCACTGGGGGGTGAAGCTCGGCTGCCTGGAGATGATCAGGTCGGGGATCACCTGCTACAACGACATGTACTACTTCATGGACGAGACGGCCCGGGCGACGAAGGAGATGGGCCTTCGGGCCGTCCTGTCCGGGGTCCTCTTCGACATGAGGCCCGATCTGATCGAAGACGCCGAGCCCTTCATCCGAAGGTGGAAGAACGACGATCTGATCATTCCCGCCGTCGGTCCCCACGCCGTCTACACCTGCTCGGAGGAGACGCTCTCTCGGGCCCTGGAGCTGGCGGAGAGGCACGAGGTGATGCTCCACATCCACCTCTCGGAGACTAGGTCGGAGGTGGAGAGCTTCGAGAAGAACTGCGGCAAAAGCCCCGTCGAGTATTTGGATTCCCTGGGATTTCTCAGCGACCGGGTGATCGCCGCCCACTGCGTCTGGCTCTCGGAGAGGGACATCTCGATCATCGCCGAGCGGGGGGTGAACGTCGCCCACTGCTCGATCAGCAACCACAAGCTCGCCTCGGGGATCGCGCCTTTGGACCGGCTGGCGCGGGCGGGAGCCAACATCTGCCTTGGGACCGACGGCGCTTCCTCCAACAACAGCATCAACCTCTTCCAGGAGATGAAGACGACGGCCATCGCCCAGAAGTGCGCCCATTCCCGCCCCGACCTCTTCGGTGCCGGCGAGGTCTGGAAGATGGCGACGGAGAACGCCTACGCCGCCTTCGGCCTCGACCTCGGGCTCCGGGCAGGAGCCTTGGCCGACCTGTCCCTGATCGACCTTCGAAAGCCCTGGTTCTTCCCCCTCACAGAGGAGAACATCGTCTCCCACCTGGTCTACAGCGCCCAGGGCGGCGTGGACACGACGATCGTAGGCGGGAGGGTGCTGATGGAGGGCGGTTTCATCCCCGGCGAGGAGGAGATCCTGGACCGGGCCCAGCAGCAGTTCGGCGACCTGGTGGCAAGATAGATCGATGGATCTCCGAAAGGTCCCGGAACTTTCAGGGCTCAGGCTCGGCTCGGGCTCGTGCCGATAGATGGGTCACCACCGCCTCTTTCTCCTTATCCTGGGAAGCCGGAGCCTCTTTCCCGCCCCGCCGAGGTAGAGGAGCGTAAGAACGATGGCGACGATGGGGATGATCAGTATCGCCCTAAGGCCCGTGGGGGCCTTCACCTCCACCAGGGCCGCCAGATCCTCCTTCCTATCCTGGTTCCTATCGCCGGAGATGTACTGGATCTGGCAGACGAGGGCGTACTCCCCGGGGTCGGCCTCTCTATCCACCTCCAGGGGAAACTCGGCGATCGCCTTTTTTCCCGGCTCGATATCTCCCAGGGCCAGCTCCTCACCGGTGGAGTTGAAGGGGGGCTGGACAATGAACCTGGCCTGGACTTCTCGGGCTGGGAGGTCGCCGGAGTTTGCGATGATCATATCCAGATCGGAGCTGCGACCCGGGGATATCGAGCCCTTAACCTCGGAAATCACAAGCCTCGCGCCAGTCATCACCGGAACCTCGATGGAGATCGTCTCCTTTGTAGCAGCTCTCTGGAAGTATATTTCAGGGTATAGGGGGTTTCCGGTGACCTGAACGTCCTCCAGCCTCTCGTAAGAGACTTCGAGGACCATCGGATAAATCCCCGCACTTGCGGACTCCTCCGCCCGGACTGAGAACTCCATGGGCAGATCCAGCCTCTCGCCGGCGGAGAGAGAACCCGCCATCTGGGATCGTGAGAGGACTTCCAGCCTCTCGTCCCGCGAATATAGCCTCGCCTCGATCCCGACGGCTTGGGAGCCTTCCATCTCCATCTCCCCCTCCAGAAGGGCCAGCATCTTCTCGTCCTCCGTTTCGGGCGCCCTCTTCTCCTCCAGGCCCGTGACCTGGCCCCGGTTCTCGATCTCGACGAAGACCGACCCCATCTTCCCGGTCTCTACGTTAGAGCTCGCGGAGGTGACGAAGATCGAGGGCCCCCCTTCGGCCCGATAGAAATCCTCCGCTGAACAGGCAGTGTACGATAAGAGGACGAAAGCCAGCAGCATCGCCCTCAAAGCACGACCATAGGCGGTCATATCTCCCCCACCAAACCGCTCTTGCGGCCATCTATTTGTATTAGCATCACCCTCTTTCTGGCGTATGGACAACATGAACACCCTGGATCTTTTGACCTTCTTCTTCATAGCTTTCGTCCTCTATGCCGTCCTCCTCCCCCAGATTCAGCTCTGGAACCTGAGGAGGTCCAGGATGGGGCTGATAAAGGAGATGGAGCAGGCCTGGGGGTCCAAGGTGCTGACCATGGTCCACAAAAAGGAGGCCATATCCCTCTTCGGCCTCCCCATATACCAGTTCATCGACGTAGAGGACGCAGAAGAGCTCCTCCGAGGGATCAGGTCTGCGGGGTCCAGGCCCATCGACGTCATCGTCCATTCGCCGGGAGGCCAGCTCCTTCCCAGCATCCAGATCGCGAGAGCCCTGAGAAACCACCCCCATAAGACCCGGGCCATAATCCCTCACTACGCCATGAGCGGGGGGACTATCATCGCCCTCGCCTGCGACGAGATGGTGATGGACGCAGATGCCGTTATAGGGCCGGTCGACCCCCAGGTGGGCGACCTAATCCGAGGGTCGTACCCCGCCCACTCCTGGATCTACGCGACGGAGATGAAGGGCAAAAATGCCGATGATGCGAGCTTCGTCATGCGCCACATATCGGAGAGGGCCCTCAGCATGATGAAGGACCATCTTCGCGAGCTTCTGGAGGGGAGGGTGGACGAGGATTCCCTCGGAGAGATCGATAGGATGCTCCTCGGCGGGGAGAAGGTCCACAGCCTTCCTATATCCTCAAAAGAGGCGCGGAAGATGGGCCTTTTCGTCACCACCGAGGTCCCTGACCAGGTTCACCGCTACATGTCCACCTTCAGGGCGTCAAAGGGGAGCGTCGAATACCTGAGCTGACTTCGGCCCTCGCCCTTCGCCGGGCTTTACCGACTTTCGTCGGGGGGCCAACTCTGACTCTCGATCTTTATCGCCTCCTCCGCCGTCATGCCCCGGTGGACGATGGAGCAGATCCTCCTGGTGATGAGGGTGGGGTCGGCGTGCTGAAATACGTTTCTTCCGATGGCGACGCCTCGCGCTCCGGCCCCGACGGCATCGGCCACCATCGAGAGGAACTCAACCTCGGTCTCCGTCCGGGGCCCTCCGGCTATGACCACCGGCACGGGACAGCCCTCCACCACCTCCTGGAAGGAGTCGGGATCGCCGGAGTAGCTGGTCTTGACCACGTCGGCCCCCAGCTCTGCCCCCACCCGGGCGGCGTGGGCGATGTACTCGGCCCGGTGCTCGTCCTCGATCTTCTTTCCCCGGGGGTACATCATGGCCAGGAGGGGCATCCCCCACTCCTGGCACTTGCGAGAGGTCTCGCCCAGGGTGGCCAGCATCCTCGCCTCGTCCTCGGCCCCCACGTTCACCTGGATGCTGACGCCGTCGGCCCCGAGCTTCAGAGCCTCCTCCACCGTCGCCACCAGGACCTTGTTGTTCGGGTCTGGGCCGAGGTTGGTGGAGGCCGAGAGGTGGAGGATCAGTCCCAGGTCCCGGCCGTACCCCCGATGGCCGAAGGAGGCCGCGCCCTTGTGGACTACGGCGGCGTCGGCCCCCCCGGCGGCGACGGAGTCGGCCGCCTCCCTCACGTTCTTTATTCCCCGGATCGGCCCCACGGTGACGCCGTGGTCCATGGGTATGATCACCGTTCTATCCGTCTCCCTGTTGAAGATCCTCTCCATCCTCACCGACTTTCCGATCAATCGTATCTCCCCAATTTTGATGTATAATTAAGCACAACAAAGTACTTTATTCTTCTTTGATGTACATAATTTTGGTATTTATAGGTTCCCGTCCATCGGCTCGCCAGGCTCAAATAGAATCGTAGACTGGAGCCAGGGAATGGGGAGTGATCATCATCGCGATTTCAAGATCGACTTCAAGATCTGCGGGCCGCCTCTGTAGAGCGAGCCCGCAGAGGTCGGGGGTCTCATGCCGGGCCACAGTCTCAGCCTTCTCATTTCTGATCGCAAGCGTGATCCTCATCGGTGCCGCCTCGGCGAGCACCCCAGGCTGTCCCGACTGTCCCGACTGGGTCAACTTCGATGCCTGGTGGGATCGGTACCACACCGGTCCAAATGAGGCCGACTCGGGATCCTCGACGGGGGGCGTTCGAGAGCAGGCTCTTAAGTCAAGAGAGGAGGAAGAGGCGGCCGAGACCGTCGAGGCCGATTACACGTCCCCGGAGCTTCTCGTTCATCCGGGAGACGATCTTTCTGGCCGAGTCCTCCTGGACGCTCGGTCCCCCGCCGACTACGAGAGTGGCCACCTGCCGGGGGCGAGAAACCTCTACTGGAGGTGGCTGAATCCTGCGGGAAGCCTGGAGCCTGAAGTTGCGGTCGATGAATTACGCCGACTCGGGGTTAACGAGACCGACCTGATCGTGGTCTATGGGAAGGGCGACGACTCCGCCTACCTCTTCTGGGCTCTTGAGTATCTGGGCCACGAGAACCTCAGCCGCCTGGACGGGGACATCGAGACCTTCTCAGATCTGGACCTGGTTTCGAACTCGCCAGAATCAGAGGAGTCCAACTACACCTCTACGGTGAGGCAGGGCCTTTTGGTCAACGAGTCTATGCTCGACCAGGCACAGGAAAGCCTCGGCGCCCAGATCGTGGACACGAGGTCCAGCTTCTCCGACTACGCATCAATCCGCATCTCAAACTCGATGCACCTGAAGACCTCCGACCTCTACTCCGATCCCGAAGCTTGCGCCCTCAAGAGCGCCGGGGAGCTTGAGAAGCTCTTTTCGGGACGTGGCCTTGACCAGGAGAAGGTCCAGATCGTCTACGGAACCCCCGAGGCCTGCAGCCTCTACTTCGCCCTGAGGACGATGGGCTACAGGGCAACTGTCCTGGACGGCGAGTGGTGGAAGAGGACCGATTACGCCAAAAGCTCCATATTTCCTGATCAGGCGAAAACAAAGGATTCTTTTGGGGAGGAGAGCAGAAGGCCGGGCGAAGATCTCCCGGCCTTCTCGTCTATGAGGGTCTGACGCTATTTTTCCGCAAGCGCTCGTCCGACTTCGAGGCTTTGCGGTCCGCCCTCTCGCCGGAGAGCAGACGTTCTCTCAACACTGCTCCCCAAGTTAAATAAATTGTGGTTGCCTAAAAACAATATAAATTGTTTCGAACCAAACCTTTAATACATATTAATTTCAACCGTAGTGCCATGCCCAAGCCGGAGCAGGTCTCCATACGAAGATGTATGGCGCCCGAGGAGCT
>NZ_JBNGCU010000005.1:0-38854 GCF_049974945.1 Methanocrinis sp.
TCACCTAATTATATCAAAATAATGATCTCATTCTAAAAAGGATCTTATATTGAATTTTCCTTTCCTGTTTCTCTTCCTATCTACTCAACCTCGTCGAGGAAGTAATCTCCTTTCCGCTCCCCCATCAGCACTTCGAACTCTGGCGGAGTCAGGATCGGGACCGGATATTTGGTCTGGTCGTCCAGAGCGATCCTGGGGCAGGCGGTGCAGACGGCGGCGTCCACCCCCAGGTTGACCAGAACATCGGGCTCCACCCTGTCCAGATAGACGAGAACCATCTTTTTTCCGTGCTCTTCTCCAAGAGCCGCCATCTTCTTCGCGAGATCCATCCTCTTCTGTCCCGGCTTTTTGGATACCAGAACCGCGATCCGTTCGGCATCACCAGCCCTGGCTATGGCACCGTAGCGACGCTTCAGCATCGGCAGAGCGTCCACGACCGAGACGTTGCCGGTCACAGGGTCGGCGGCCACCACCCTCTTTTTCGTGGCCAGAGCCACGCCCAGGGGATGGAACTGGCCGGTCCCCACGAAGAGGTACTCTTCTACGTCCATATTTCGGGCGGCTTCGTAGTTGCACCCCAGAACCTGCCCGGGATAGCGAGTTCTGTCTCCTCCTGATCGGACTACAGCCTCGATTCCCCTCGTCTCCAGGACTTCAACGATCTCTTCCATCCGGTGGACGTGCTGGACTGTGGTGACGACGCCCACTCGCCGGGTGGAGAGGAGGTCGGCCGCGTTCTCGACAGCCTCCTTGACGTCTGCCCTCATCCTCGCCTCGACGTAGACGACCTTGTCATGAAGCTGGTCTCCCTCTAGCATCTCCGAGTGGCCTATGTGAATAACCAGGTCTGCGGCTCTGCAGAGATCGAGATCGACGTCACAGGCCCCGTAGCACGGGTCCCCGGAGACGATCACCTCTGCATCGGTCTTCACCTCGATCTCCTTCGCGACGGCTGTTGCCATCCTCTTCAGCCCTTCTGGGATCTGAACTCCGACGATTTTCGCCCTCGATTTTTTGATCAAATCCAGGGCCCGATCGAGATCCAAGTCGTAAAGCTCCGAGCTAGAACCACTTGTCAAGGGTGCTCTGCCCAACCTTAACCGCCTCCTCAAGCCTCTTGACCGCCTTCTCCACCCTCTCCGGGGAAAAGTCCCTCTCGTCGCAGAGAAATCTAAGGATCTTCTCTGCATCGGGATTTTTCATCTCGATCTTGTAATCGTCGGTGACCGGGGGATCGAGGAAGAGGTCCCTGATCTCCGCGGCGTTCTCTATCGTCTCGCCCCTGGCCTTCAAGACGCTCTCCAGATCGCCGTGCTCCTTTATCAGCTTCAGGGCGGTCTTGGGCCCAACCCGCCTCAGCCCTTCGTTGTAGTCGGTGCCGCACATTATGGCGATCTCCACTAGCTGCCTTCTCTCGACTCCCAGTCGCGATAGCTCCCTCTCCAGGCGGATCACCTCCGGCTGTACCTCGACGTAGACGTTCTTTCCCGGAAGCTTCCTCTTGCCGGTGATGGCCATGTTCCTGACCACCTTCGGCGCGCCGAAGAGCAGGGCGTCATAGTCCTGGCTTCCCACAAGATCGACTTCGCTGTTTATCGCCATGCGGGCCGCCTGAGCCTCCCCCTCCGAAGGGGCCTGGACGACCGGGATCCCCATCGCTTCCAGAAGCCGTTTCGAGTCGGTCACCATCTCGTCGCCGAGGCGGGAGGCGGCCTGGGCGTACTTGAACCCGTCAAGCCCCTCCTCTTTCGCCCTCTCCCACATCTCCTCGGCCCTGGACCTCGTCTCAGCCCTCTGGTTCAGGGTCTCCCTCTTGAACCGGGGCGGCTCCCCGTCGAAGACGAATGCCACCTTCGCCCCGGCCTCCATCAGGTTGGTCATACGATAGAGGATCCCCGAGAGGTGGGAGGTGGTCCTGCCCGACCCGTCCTTGAGGGGGGTTCCGTCCTGCTGCCTGATTATGCTCAGAAACTGGTAGAGGGTGTTGAAGGCATCCACCGCGATCCAGCGCCCCGAAAGCTCCTTTATCTCTATATTCTCCCTTTCCAGAAGATCTCCCAAGTCAACTCCCATGAAAACCCCGCCTTTTGGCCCTGATCTTTGCTTCCCTTCTCGGCCGCCCTGATCTTGTCTCGTCTTTGTGATCCCAAAGTTAAATATTAGTTGAACGAGGATTAGATAAATGCGAGTATGGTTGGTGATGACGATGATAGATATAACAGACGCGGCCGCGGAGGTTCTGAAAGGGAGCATGATCGAAGGGAAGGTGGTCAGGATGATACTGGCCGCCACCGACGTCACTGGAGCGAATTACGTCCTCGCCTGGGGCGATCCGGCCGAGGACGATGCGGTCTATGAGAGCAACGGCATCAAAGTCCACATGACCCCTGAGGATGCCGAGATCCTCGGAGACAGCCCGACAACCATAGATTACGTGGACACCGAAGAGCTGGGAAGGGGCTTTCTGGTTCAGGGCCCAGAGGTCGATGCTTGCGGATGCGACCACGAACACGGCCATGAGCACGGTCACGAGCACTAGCAGAGCGGCTGATTGACGCCAGCCCCTTCCAGTATGTTCTCATTTTTGATAAGCCGCTCAGATCTCGGAGATGAGCGGCGCTTTTTAGCTCGAACGTCCTGATCAAATGTCTTGTTATGTTATTTGATCAGAAAAAAATAGAGGTAAGGGAGGGGCGTTGCCCCACCCTAAACGGGCCTGAATCTTCTCCCTCAGATCAGAGGGATGTAGTCCACTGACTCGGGGTTGGCGAGAGCAGAGGTGTCGCCGGTCGGGTTGCCCAGGGCCTTGGCCTTGATGACACGGCGCATAATCTTGCCGGACCGGGTCTTGGGCACGTCCTGGACGGGGATGACTGCCGCGGGTATTGCCAGCGGGCCAAGAGAAGTCCTAACGTGGGTCCTCAAGGCCTTCATCAGGTCGTCGGTCGCTTCGACGCCCGTATTCAGGATGACGAAGGCGACGATCGCCTCGCCCTTGATCTCGTCGGGCTTGCCGATGACGGCCGCCTCAGCGACGTCCTTGTGGGCTACCAGCGCGGACTCGACCTCGGCGTTGGCGATCCTGTGGCCTGCGACGCTCAGTACGTCGTCGATCCTGCCCTGGATGAACCAGTATCCGTCCTTGTCCCTGGTGGCCTTGTCACCGGCCAGGTAGGTGCCGGGCTTGACGTTCCAGTACATGTCCCAGTACTCCTTCTTGTACCGGACCTCGTCCTTGTAGAAGGCTCTGAGCATCGATGGCCAGGGGGTCGGGTTGACGATGTTGCCGCCGGAACCCAGGGGAACCTCGTTTCCTTCCTCGTCGAAGAGGGTGGTGTTGAATCCGGGCAGGGGGTATGCGACGGAGCCGGGCTTGCAGGGGGTCATGGGCAACGGGGATATCACGTGACATCCGGACTCGGTCTGCCACCAGGTGTCCATGATCGGTGAGACTTCGTTTCCGAAGTACTTGCGGTACCAGATGTAGGCCTCGGGGTTGAGGGGCTCGCCGACGGAGCCGAGCAGCCTAACGCTGGACCTGTCGTACTTCTCGGGCCACTCGGTGCCCTGCTTCATCAGCATCCGCACTGCGGTCGGGGCGGTGTAGAAGACGGAGACCTTGTAGTCCTCGATGATCTTGTACCAGCGGCCGAAGTCGGGATAGTCGGGAGATCCCTCGTACATGATGCTGGTGACGCCGAGACAGAGAGGTCCGTAGGCGACGTAGGAGTGGCCGGTGATCCAGCCTACATCGGCGGTGCACCAGTAGACGTCGTCCTCGTTCAGGTCGAAGACCCACTTGCAGGTGTAAGCGGGGCCGACGCAGTATCCGCCGTGAGCGTGCTCGATGCCCTTGGGCTTTCCGGTGGTGCCAGAGGTGTAGAGGATGAAGAGCCTGTCCTCAGCGTTCAGCTTCTCAGTCTCGCATTCGGCGGACTGGCTCTCGACCAGCTCATGGAACCAGATGTCTCTGCCCTCCGTCCAGGGGACATCGAGGCCGGTCCTCTTGAGGACGATCACGCTCTTTGCGGTATCGTTGGACTCCAGAGCCTCGTCGCACTGGGGCTTGAGGGGCATCGGCTTTCCGCGCCTGTAGAAGCCGTCGGATGTAAAGACGACCTTCGCCTCACAGTCGTTGACCCTGTCTGCGAATCCCTTGGCGCTGAACCCGGAGAAGACCAGGCTGTGAATGGCGCCGATCTTGGCGCAGGCGAGCATAGCCATGACGGTCTCGGGGAGCATGGGCATGTAGATGGATATCCTGTCGCCCTTGACGACTCCCAGGCTCTTGAGGCCGTTGGCCAGCTTGTTGATGGTCTCGTACATCTCCTGGTAGGTGTACGCCTTCTCGGGCTGGTCGGTCGGCTCGGGGATGAAGTGGTATGCGACCCTGTCGCCCTTGCCGGCCTCGATGTGCCTCTCGATGGCGTTGTAGAACATGTTGATCTTGCCATCGGTGAACCACTTGAAGTAGGGCTTCTCAGAGTCGTCCATGACCACGGTATAGGGCTCGTACCAATCGGCAAAGGTCTTGGCCATCTCGTCCCAGAACTCCAGGTAGTGCTCGCCGCACCAGTCTCGCATCTCCTTCTCGGTCGCAAACCCCTTATTCTTCGCCCACTGCCACGCGTTGCAGTTCTCTGCGAGGTCCTTTGGCGGCTCGAAAATCCTAGTCTCTTCCATCAAAACCTTGGTTGTTCCGCTTTTTCCTTCAGCCACGTTTCTACCTCCTGTTGACTTTTAGCTTGAAGCGTTTCCGCAAAAGACCCCCCTAACGACGGGATCGATCTGGAGACTGGTATGCATTTAACGAAGCGCGTCTCTCAGCCGCCATCTAGCACCCTTTGGCGTCTCTATCTTCGCGACCGACCGCAAGCGAACTTCTTTTTATCTGGGGCATTCTCGGAAACACTGATGCGATCTCCCTCTTCTCGTTTATAAATGTGTCGAAAAATGTGATTTTATAAGGAATTATCACGATATATGATGTTCTATTGTTAAAGATTTTCGTGATTTTTAATTCAAAAAGTGGAGTTTATCCGCCGGAGATTCCGAGGACAAAAGAACCGGATGTGCCTTGGCCGATGGTGGACGGAAATTTTTTATCTACCTAATCGAATAATGCTGAAGCCACCCTTGCAGATCTTCTCGGACAAAACAAGATCCATCAGTGCATTTTATACCTGGAATTAAAATAGACTCGAAATCTAAATCCCTCTCCTTGCGGTCTTGGCTTCTCAAGGAGATGGTTGAGGAACTGAAGAGATAAAAGATCTACGTCAAAGATGTCGTAAAAGCGAAAAATATGCATATGACTCTATCCAGACGGCATCGTTCTGATCTTCGCGTTTTTAATCCAGGCAGAAGAGGCCGTAACTTCCGGAGAGATGTTGCTGCTTTTATAAAAAATAGGGAGCTACCGCTCGCCTTCAGATGAGCGGTATGCCGTCCACTGCCTCGGGGTTGGCGAGGGCAGAGGTGTCGCCGGTGGGGTTACCGAGGGCCTTGGCCTTGACGACGCGGCGCATGATCTTGCCGCTCCTCGTCTTGGGGAGGTCGTCTACGAAGTAGACGCCGGCCGGTATGGCCAACGGGCCCATGGTGGTCCTGACGTGAGTCCTCAGCTCCTTGGAGAGATCGTCGGTGGGCTCGACGTCCTTCTTCAGGATGACGAAGGCGATGATCGCCTCGCCCTTGACCTCGTCGGGCTTGCCGATGACCGCGGCCTCAGATACAGCCTTGTGGGCCACCAGCGAGGATTCGACCTCGGCGTTGGCGATCCTGTGGCCTGCGACGCTCAGTACGTCGTCGATTCTACCCTGGACAAACCAGTATCCATCCTTGTCCCTGGTGGCCTTGTCGCCAGCAAGGTAAGTGCCGGGCTTGGTGTTCCAGTACATCTCCCAGTACTCCTTCTTGTACCGGACCTCGTCCTTGTAGAAGGCTCTGAGCATCGATGGCCAGGGGGTCGGGTTGACGATGTTGCCGCCCTCTCCCAGGGGCACCTCGTTTCCTTCTTCATCGAAGATGGTGGTGTTGAAGCCGGGCAGGGGGAATGCTACGGAGCCGGGCTTGCAGGGCGTCATGGGCAGCGGGGATATAACGAAGCAGCCGGTCTCGGTCTGCCACCAGGTGTCCATGATGGGGGCCTTGTCGTAGGCGAAGTTCTTCCGGTACCACATGTAGGCCTCTGGGTTGAGGGGCTCGCCGACGGAGCCGAGCAGCCTTATGCTGGAGAGGTCGTACTTCTCGGGCCACTCCTCACCCTGCTTCATCAGCATCCGCACTGCGGTCGGGGCGGTGTAGAAGACAGAGACCTTGTGGTCCTGGATGATCTTGTACCAGCGGCCGAAGTCGGGGAAGTCGGGAGACCCCTCGTACATTATGCTCGTGGCGCCCAGGGAGAGCGGTCCGTAGGCGACGTAGGAGTGGCCGGTGATCCAGCCGACGTCGGCGGTACACCACCATACGTCGCCCTCTTTCAGGTCGAATACCCAGTGCAGGGTCTGGACCGGAGAGACGCAGTATCCGCCATGGGCATGCTCGATGCCCTTGGGCTTTCCGGTGGTGCCGGAGGTGTAGAGGATGAAGAGCCTGTCCTCGGCGTTCAGCTTCTCGGTCTCGCATTCGGCGGACTGGCTCTCGACCAGCTCGTGGAACCAGACGTCTCTGCCCTCCGTCCAGGGGACATCGAGGCCGGTCCTCTTGAGGACGATCACGCTCTTTGCGGTATCGTTGGACTCCAGAGCCTCGTCGCACTGGGGCTTGAGGGGCATCGGCTTTCCGCGCCTGTAGAAGCCGTCGGATGTAAAGACGACCTTCGCCTCACAGTCGTTGACCCTGTCTGCGAATCCCTTGGCGCTGAACCCGGAGAAGACCAGGCTGTGAATGGCGCCGATCTTGGCGCAGGCGAGCATAGCCATGACGGTCTCGGGGAGCATGGGCATGTAGATGGATATCCTGTCGCCCTTGACGACTCCCAGGCTCTTGAGGCCGTTGGCCAGCTTGTTGATGGTCTCGTACATCTCCTGGTAGGTGTACGCCTTCTCGGGCTGGTCGGTCGGCTCGGGGATGAAGTGGTATGCGACCCTGTCGCCCTTGCCGGCCTCGATGTGCCTCTCGATGGCGTTGTAGAACATGTTGATCTTGCCATCGGTGAACCACTTGAAGTAGGGCTTCTCAGAGTCGTCCATGACCACGGTGTAGGGCTCATACCAGTCGGCGTAGGTCTTGGCCATCTCATCCCAGAACTCCAGGTAATGCTCGCCGCACCAGTCTCGCATCTCCTTTTCAGTCTTGAAGCCCTTCTTCTTTGCCCACTGCCACGCGTTGCAGTTTTCGGCCAGGTCCTTTGGGGGCTCAAAGATCCTAGTCTCTTCCATCAGAACCTTGGTTCTTCCGCTTTTTCCTTCAGCCAATTTAAAATCCTCCTTTTAACCCTCAAATTGAGATGTTTCGGCTACTCCAGACCGATATCAAGATCTATCCGATGATAGATGTCCATTTAGATGCGGTCTTTTGGGATAATTGGGCCCACTCGGCCCGCCTTTATCACATATCCCGCTGCATTGTGGAGCTGCGTCGGAAACACCAGGCTACCTTGTACTTCCTTTGTTTATAAATCTATCGAGAACAAATATTATAATGATTTATCATGATGGTTTTTGCTCAATTATTAAGGATATCTAAATAACCTAATTCTTAATGTAGATTTTCATACTTCAGCAACATAGGCCATTGTTGGTGGGCAACTGAATCTGCTATAATTGATAAATGGATCTTCCCTCGATGGATGGGCTTGATCTCTTGTTGGTATAAAAAAGCACCCATATATTATGGTCATAATAAATATAAATAAATTATCAATTATATTTTCGCCTGGGGGCAGAAGATCCATTTTCATTCAATTCTCTTCCTCAGCGTCGAGATTATGCCTGGGAATTATTTTCATTGTTTGATGTGCATATAAATCATATTCTCACAAAAGTGGCGGACAAGTCTGTTATGATGCAACCTATTGAGATAATAATTACAAATTGCGATCAATTCACAATGAGGTGATCCTTGAGGCGGTTTAAAACGCAAGGTTGCTCAGAGCCAGCCCCAATCTTGCGCGCGCAAAGATCTCGAAAATAAAAAGGGATCGCTCATCTAAACGATGAGCGGTATGCCGTCCACTGCCTCGGGGTTGGCGAGAGCGGAGGTGTCGCCGGTGGGGTTTCCGAGGGCCTTGGCCTTGACGACGCGGCGCATGATCTTGCCGCTCCTCGTCTTGGGCAGGTCATTTACGAAGTGAATCTCTGAAGGCATGGCCACAGGGCCTAACGTCTTTCTGACGTGGGCGACTATGTCCTTCTTGAGATCACCGCTCTCTTCAGCCCCAACCCTTAGGATGACGAAGGCGACGATCGACTCGCCCTTGACCTCGTCGGGCTTTCCGACAACAGCAGACTCTGCGACTTTAGGATGGGCCACTATGGCAGACTCCACCTCAGCGTTGGCGATCCTGTGACCCGCAACGCTCAAGACGTCGTCGATTCTGCCCTGGATCCAGAAGTAGCCGTCCTTGTCCCTGGTGGCCTTGTCGCCAGCCAGGTAGGTGCCACGTTTGGGGGTGTCCCAGTACATCTCCCAGTACTCTTTATGGTACCTCTCTTTGTCGCCGTAGAAGGCCCTCAGCATCGAAGGCCACGGGGTTTCGCTCACTATGTTGCCGCCCTCTCCCAGGGGCACCTCGTTTCCGAGTTCGTCATAGATGGTCACGTTGAATCCCGGAAGCGGGAAGGTGCATGATCCGGGTTTCAGGGGGGTGATGGGCAGCGGCGAGCAGAGGAAGGTCCCAGTCTCCGTCTGCCACCAGGTGTCCATGATCTGGAGCTTGCCTGCGCCTATATGCTCACGATACCACATCCAGGCCTCGGGATTTATCGGCTCGCCGACAGATCCCAGGAGCCTGAGGCTCGATAGGTCGTACTTGGCGGGCCATTCTGCCCCCTGCTTCATGAACATCCGCACGGCGGTCGGTGCAGTGTAGAGGACGCTGACCTTGTTGTCCTGAACGATCTTCCACCATCTGCCGAAGTCCGGGAAGTCTGGAGACCCCTCATACATGATGCCGGTCGTCCCGAGACAGAGCGGCCCGTAGACGATGTAAGAGTGGCCGGTTATCCATCCGATATCCGCGGTGCACCACCAGACGTCGTCCTCCTTCAGATCGAATACCCAGTGAAGCGTCTGGGCTGGTCCGACGCAGTATCCGCCCTGGGCGTGCTCTATGCCCTTGGGCTTTCCGGTGGTCCCTGACGTATACAAGATGAAGAGCCTGTGCTCAGGGTCCAGCTTCTCAGCCTCGCACTCCTCGGACTTCCCCTCCACCAGGTCGTGCCACCAGATGTCTCTACCCTCTTTCCAGTCTACATCTATCCCCGTTCGCTTGTAGATGACCATGTGCTCGACGCTCGGAGCGTCGGCGATCGCCTCATCGGCGTTGGCCTTGAGGGGCATAGGCTTGCCTCGCCGATAGAAACCGTCGGTGGTGATGGCCACCTTCGCCTCGCAGTCTTTCACCCTGTCACCGAAACCCTTGGCGCTGAAGCCGGAGAAGACTATGCTGTGTATCGCCCCGATCTTGGCGCAGGCGAGCATGGCGATGGGGAGCTGGGGGATCATGGGCATGTAGAGGCTGACCCTGTCACCCTTCTCCACGCCGAGGCTCTTGAGACCGTTGGCGAACTTGTTCACCTCTTTGGAGAGTTCGCCATAGGTGATCTTCTGGGTGGCCTGGTCGGTCGGCTCTGGAACCCATATGTACGCCACCTTGTCCTTCTTCGCTCCTTTGGCGTGCCTATCCACGGCGTTGTGGGTCATGTTGATCAGGCCGCCGGTGAACCACTTGAAGTAGGGCATGTCGGAGTCGTCCATCACCTTGGTATATGGCTTGAACCAGTCGGCGTACTCCTTCGCCATCTCGTCCCAGAAATCTAAGTAGTTCTTGGAGCACTTCTCGCGCAGCTCCGTCTCGGTCTTGATGCCTTTCTTCTTCATGTACTCCATTACGTTCGACTTCTCGACGAGCTCCTTTGGTGGTTCAAATATTCGGGTCTCTTCCTGCAATACCTTCGTCTTTCCGGTTTTTCCTTCTCCAGCCAATTTCAACCCTCCTTGACAAATGTCGAATATTTTGCAAACTTCTCTCGCCAGATATCGAAGCAGATCCGGCACCAATACGCCGATGCCAATTCAGAATCTGCCCAGCGTTCCCTCTATTTCGGAATGAAGAACGCTCGCCTGGACCACGCCGAGTAATAATCTTCATGATTAATAAGGTTAGTGGCCTGTTAATCATTATAGATACGAAAATGTAGAATAATTGGCAGACATGGATCACGAAAATCAAAAACTGCTGATATTGGCGGCCCCAATCGGAGATCGACTATTCGCGACTTGCGACCTCTCCGACCAGGTAGAACGGAGTCGTCTTCACGATCTCGAAATCGTGGACGCTTCCAAGAGGCAAAGGCTCACAGACCACGATCTTCCTGTAGTTCTCTGACCTTGCCATCATCGTCCCCACCCTCCCCCCTTGTGTCACCTGCGCGACGATTCTCTCTCCGAGATATCGGCCGTTTCTATTTCCTGCGATCTCCTGCCAGAGCCGAGTGATCCGTCTGGAGCGCTCCTTCTTGAACCTCGAGGGCATGTCGTAAAGCCTGCTAGCACCGGTTCCTGGGCGGGAGGAGTACATGGTCACGTTCACCTTGTCGGGTTCGACCGCCCGGATCAGCTCCTCGGTGGCCCTGGAGTCCTCCTCGATCTCGCCTGGAAAGCCGGAGATGACGTCTGTGTAGAGGGTGAGATTGGGAAAGAGATCCCTGAACTCTGCAGTCATATCCTGAAATTCCTGGGCGCTGTAACCCCTCTTCATGCCAGCAAGGACCCCATCCGAGCCGGACTGGACGGGAAGGTGGAGGAACTTGTAGATCTTGGGATCTCCATAGGACCGGATCAGATCCTCCTGAATTGGGCTCAGACGATCCGGGTTCATCATACCGACCCTCACCCTGAATTTGCAGTCTATCCCGGCGACGGCGTCTAGAAGCTCTGGGAGGCTCGATCCCAGGTCCTGGCCGTAGGCTGCAGCATCCTGGGAGGCGAGCTGCACCTCCACCGCCCCCTGCGCCAGACGACGGCGGACCTCCCCGACCACCTCCTGAACGGTCTTGCTCTGAAGGGCGCCTCTTGCGCGTCTGACGATACAGTAGCTGCACCGCCCCAAGCACCCCTCTGAGATGTTGACTACGGCACAGAGGCTTTGGGCGACCTTTCGACAGAAATATCTCGACTCCTCGGGCCGGAAGGTTTCGCCCATCTTCATGCCCACCGACCGGTCGAGGACGCCCAAAACCTCGCGGCAGCACAGATCCTGGACCGCCTCGGGGATCGCTGAGGGGAGGCAGCCACCGATCACAAGCCTATCGCCCTGAAGCTTGGATAGCCGCTTTTTCATATTCCTCTCGGTCCGTTCGGTGACGGCGCAGGTGTTGACGACGACGAGGTCTGCCTCATTCAGAGATGAGGGATGGTGCCCCATTTCGGTCAGGGCGGCGCTGAAGGCCTCCGAGTTGCCCCGGTTTGCAGCACAGCCGTAGGTCTCTATGTAAAATCTCATTTCCCTTCCGTCTCGGTCATTGCATCTCGAAGAGATTCTTTCTCGTCCGGTGTCTCTTCGTCCCCCGCCCAATCGACGGACTCCTCCGCCAGTTGGCCGGTCGCGCCCGACGACTCTGTCTCCTCTTTTTGGACCTGGTACACTCCCACCACTATCCCCATCAGGGCGGGGGCGAGGAAGAACCCGCCGATCCCGGCCACCAGGACCCCGCCGACAAAGGAGAGGATCACGAGCAAGGGATGGATCGTCGATTTCGTGGAGACTATGTATGGCCTTATGATCAGGTCCGAGGGGAGGTATATCAGGGCCGTCGAGACCGCGAAGAAGAAGAGGGCGTCGAAGATTCCCAGCTCCATGTATCTGTAGAGGGTTATGGGAACTATCACCAGCCACGACGAGAGGACCGGTATCATGCCCGAGATGAAGACTATGCTGGCGAGGGCGAAGGGCCGAGGTATGCCGAAGGCGTAGAAGACCATGGCCGAGATCAGACCGCTGACGATGGCGGTGTAGATGGCGCCGATGAATATGCCGGAGAGGATGCTGTCGATTCTGGCAGTGTACTTCTTGTAGATCGATATGTTATCAGAGGGGAGGATCTTCATGACCCCCTTCGCCAGTCTTCCTCCATCCATGAGGAGGAAGTAGCAGACGTATATCGAGGCTATGAGGTTGAGGGCCGTGAGAACCAGGGACATTCCGTAGGAGAAGATCGGAAGGCTCGAGATTATCCTGGCCAGTATCTCGATCATCGTCTTCAGGCTCCCGGTCAGGTCTTCGTAGATCACGGGAGGAATCTCTCTGATCTCTGGAAGTATATCGTAGTCCTCTAGGGGAAGTTCGAAGCTCCGGATGAACGTTCCCGTCCTTCGGATTATCTCTCCCTGGTTCTCCACCACCCAGTTGAGCTGGGATACGACCTCGACTCCGCCGAGGCCGAGGATAAGGGCGATGGGAAGGATGATGGCGACGGTCGCCACCATCGAGCCGAGGCGCCTGCGCCGTCCGAACCTGTCTCTTATCGGCCTGCCCACGTAGGCGAGGACGACCCCCAGGATGATCCCGTCCATCAGGGGGAAGAGAAAGTAGGATATGAGGATCAGAATTAGAATTAAGGGTAAGATGATCCAGGCGTTCTCAACAAGCTGGTAGCGAAGATCTCTCTCCAAGCAATATGCCCCTGGCCTGGCTGAGAGGTCAATTGATAAATAACTTTGCGAGAGGCGGGTCGAGATATCTGCGACTCCGCAAGATCCGGATGCTCTCTGCCTTCAGGCTCGGCCCGACTTTTTTGGCAGCTCCACAGTCATCAAGACCCTGTCCGACCCCTCGACGATCTCCTGCTGAGTTACCCCCGAAAGGCTGGCCGCGAGGACGGCCCCTCCGGCTCCGACCCCCTCTTTGGCGCTTCCGCGGGCGTAGCAGCTGAGGGCCGGGATCTTGGACCTCTCAAGGCCCGGGTCCGCCATGTACCACCTCCTCCCCAGCCCCTCCACCGTCTCTACGAAGCTCGCGTTTCTATCCTCCACGATGTACCTGGTGGTGGCGATGGAGACGTCGCCACCCAGGCCCAGGGCGTCGGCGGCGCAGAGGACGGCGGCCATCTGAGTCCCTCCCGCCAGGACCGTCTTCGTCCCCGAGAGGCCCTTCAACATCCCCAGGACGGCGGGGATCATGGGGTCGCCGACCTCCATCAGGGCCCTCAGGGGATCGGATCTCATGGACCCGAAGGAGGCCCCGCACCGGTCCAGGGCGGCATCGACGATCTCCTGCTTCTTGGCCAGGGGGTGGTCCAGAAGGCTGCTGGATACCCTGCCGTCGTATCCCAGGGCCTGCATCACGGCCATGGCGGTGGTCGTTCCCCCCGCGATCGACTCCCCTATGAAGATGCAGTCGGAAAATGCGGCGAGCTTCCTTCCCAGCATGGTCGCCCGGTCCATGATATCGGCGACGTCGGGGATCGCCGTCGCGAGCCTTATGTCGCTTCCGGCCGAGCCGTTCATGTCCACGTAGGGGACGGCGGGCTTTCTTCGCAGGCCGCTGGTCACAAAGAGGGAGGGAACCCCCGAGAGGCTGAGGGCTGCCTTGGTCACCACCGCCGGGGTCGTCGCCCCCTCGGGGGACTCCGGGACCTCGGGTATGGTCACGATCTTATGCAGCTCTACCAGCTCCGCGTCGGCGCTGGGGGTGTAGTCGGTGAGGTCGGGAGAGGCCCCCGCGGCGCTGAGACCGGGGATCTTCCCGGTATCGGTGTTGGAGAGGACGCAGAGGAAGAGGGGCCGCTCTGGCAGGTAATCAAAATGAGGGTGAATCCAGTCTTGCATGATCAATATGGTGTTCTGCGAGGTATAAAAACTCAACGCTAGAGGAGTTAAGACAAGTAAATTTTACTTGATCGGCGGAAAAGCTGGATTGCCGATCGATGATATGCTATGGGAACAAGCATCCTCTGTGACGTAGCGGTATGGGTTCGTTTCTCAAAAGCCACTTAGTAGATGCTCCCTCTTGGCTCGAGTTTTAAAATAAAAATTCATTTTTCGTCTTTAACAATGAATTTTTGACTATCGTGCTGACTTCCCGAACCAGTCAAGATACTCAGTGGGAGACCGGTGGAACATACCACAACATGCACCTTTAATCCTTTTTTTTCTTATGTCTGTTATATGCTACCAATTCTCCTCCCTTCTTTGCTTCTATAAAGGTGCTATCTATAGAAACAATATCAAGCGACATAAAACCGTTTTTATAAGCGGTATGCATTATCGCTTTGCGGATTAGTTGCCAGGTGCCGTCTTCAGACCATCGTCTTAACCTTCTCCAAGCAGTAACGTAAGATCCATAACGCCGAGGCATGTCACGCCAATTACACCCAGTAATCAGCACATAAAGGATGCCGTTAATGATTTTCCTATCATCAGCCCTCTTCCTGCCAACTCTGGGTTGAGGTGGAAGATAGGGTTTTACGTATTCCCATTGCTCATCTGTAAGTTCTTCGAATGTCATCTGTATCTAGTTAAATAAGGATCGAGGGGGGTATAAATAGTTTTGAAACCCTGTCACACAATGGCATGCACTGCGAAGTTCTATCATTAATACGCATATCTGAAACTCTTGTTAAGACGTTTATCCTCTCATCCCCGCCGCAAGCTGCTGGGTATTGGTATGTAAATCCCCGGTTCAAGTTATGCTGTAGCCTTCTAGAAAATAGCCGCATCTCCTAAGCGTTCATAATTGTTATGAACCTTTCTCAAACATTCCCAACACTTCTCAAATACCTATAAAATAGCTCCTGCCATCCCTTCCCTTGTAACCACTTCTTGCCTGCAAAGTCATCGATTCATGATCATCAGGCCGATGGACGGGGTTCGAGATTATCATGCCAAGGATTAGAAGAGAGCTGTACAACAAGGAGATCTGCGCCTGCTCCATCTTCGGGGCGATGAACCGGGATGGGGAGCGCTTTTCCGCCGCCGCCGTCATGAAGGCGATAGCCAACATGCGCGTCCGAGGCAACGGTCTCGGCGGAGGGTTTGCAGCCTACGGGATATACCCGGATTACAAGGACTACTATGCCTTCCACCTCATGTTCACCGGAAAGAGCCCTCAGGCTAAGCTCGAAGCAAAGCTGGAGCTGGAGGACTTCCTCTCTTCGAGGTTCGACGTCGTCGGTGACGAGGAGATACCTCACGACGACGAGGTGAAGCTGAGGGACCCGCCCCTCGTCTGGCGCTACTTCGTCCTGCCCAAAGAGGGGGGAGACGACTCCGGCCTCGTCCGCTCGGAAGAGGACTACATCGTCGACCAGATCATGAAGGTGAACGCAGGGATCGAGAACGCCTACATCTTCAGCTCCGGCAAGAACATGGGCTGCTTCAAGGGCGTCGGCTACCCCGAGGAGGTGGGCGAGTACTTCATGCTCGATCGGATCTACCGGGCCCACACCTGGACCGTCCACGGCCGATTTCCGACTAACACCCGGGCCTGGTGGGGCGGGGCTCATCCCTTCAGCCTCCTGGACACCACGATCGTCCACAACGGCGAGGTCTCCTCCTACGGCACCAACCGCCGGTACCTGGAGATGTACGGCTACGCCTGCACTCTGCAGACCGACACTGAGGTGATCGCCTACGCCGCCGATCTCTTGATGAGAAGACAGAAGCTGCCGATAGAGATCGTGGCCAAGATCCTGGCCCCTCCCATCTGGAAGGCCATCGATCGGTTGCCCGAGAGGGAGAGGAAGCTATTGACCACCCTTCGGATGGTCTACGCCCCCCTCCTCATGAACGGCCCCTTCGCCGTGATCATCGGCACGACCGGCCGGATGATCGGCCTCACGGACAGGATCAGGCTGCGACCCATCACCGCCGCCACCAGAGGAGAGATGTTCTACATCTCCTCAGAGGAGGCATCGATCAGGCTCATCTCGCAGGAGCTCGACCGGGTCTGGACGCCGAACGGCGGAGAGCCGGTCGTCGGAGAGCTGAACAGCATGAGAAAGGTTTTGCTATGAGATCATTCGTCTTTCCCGAGTTTCAGATCATAAGGGACGAAGAGAGATGCGGCCAGTGCAGGGCCTGTGAGAGACACTGCGCCTTCGGCGTCCACACCTACGATCCGGTGGCCGATCGGCTCGTCTCCGACGAGAGCAAGTGCGCCGGCTGCCAGAGATGTGCCATCTTCTGTCCCAAGAACGCCATAGTCGTCCGGCCGTCGCCATCCTTCTACCGGCCCAACGCCTCCTGGTCTCGCGAGAAGATCGAGGACCTCAAGAGGCAGGCGGAGACGGGAGGAGTCCTCCTCTCAGGATGCGGCAACGACAAGCCGTTCCGGATCTACTGGGACCACATCGTCCTCAACGCCTCCCAGGTGACAAACCCCTCCATCGATCCCCTGAGAGAGCCGATGGAGCTGAGGACGTTCCTGGGGGCCAAGCCCGACCTGATGGAAATAGCCGCCGAAGGTGGAGACGTTGAGATCGGAACGGAACTCTCGCCGAACCTGGTGGTGGAGACCCCCATCCTCTTCTCGGCCATGTCCTACGGAGCCATCAGCTACAACGCCTTCCGATCTCTGGCGACGGCCGCCTGCAGGTCAAAGACCTACTTCAACACCGGCGAGGGCGGCCTTCCCCGGGAGATGAGGGACGAGTTTGGAAAGTGCGCCATCGTCCAGGTGGCCTCAGGCCGCTTCGGCATCGACGCCGAATACCTGAACTGCGCCCAGGCGGTGGAGATCAAGGTGGGCCAGGGGGCCAAGCCAGGGATAGGAGGTCACCTCCCCGGCGAGAAGGTCTCCGACTCGGTGGCCGAGACGCGGATGATCCCTCCGGGCACCGATGCCATATCGCCGGCGCCGCATCACGATATCTACTCCATCGAGGACCTGTCCATGCTCATCAGCGCTCTGAAGGAGGCCACCAACTACGAGAAGCCGATCTCGGTGAAGATCGCCGCCGTCCACAACTTCGCCGCCATAGCAACGGGGATCGTCCACGCCGGCGCGGACATAATAGCCATCGACGGCCTGCGGGGCGGAACCGGAGCGGCTCCCAAGGCCATCCGGGACAACGTAGGGATACCGACGGAGCTGGCCATATCGTCTCTGGACCGGCGGCTGCGGGATGAGGGGATCAGGAACCGATGCTCCATCATCGCCGCCGGCGGGACTCGCTGCAGCGCCGACGTCATCAAGGCCATAGCCCTTGGCGCCGATGCCGTCTACATCGGGTCTGCTGCCCTGATCGCCATGGGATGCACCCTCTGCCAGAAGTGCTACACCGGCAAGTGCAACTGGGGCATATGCACCCAGGACCCGCGCCTCTCCGGCAGGCTGAATGTGGAGATCGCCTCCATGAGGCTGTCTAACCTCATCTCCGCCTGGTCCCACGAGATAAGAGAGATGCTGGGCGGGATGGGGATCAACGCCCTGGAGAGCCTCCGGGGCAACCGGGACCACTTGCGGGGCGTGGGGCTCTACGAGTGGGAGCTGGACGTATTGGGAATCAAAGGTGCAGGAGAGTGATTATAGTATGGTGATGGCAGCAGCAACCAGGTCCGGTATAGAGGTCGACGCTGAGATCGACGCCACCGACCTCGTAACGAAAGAGCTGAACGAGAGGCTGAGGGTCTTGATGCTCTCCGGAGTGAAGAGGGTCAAGCTCAGAAATGTCTACGGCCAGAGATACATAGGCACCCGCCTCTACACCCCGGAGAGCCTCAAGATGGAGATCGAGATCTTCGGAACGCCCGGAAACGACCTTGCGGCCTTCCTTTGCGGCCATAAGATAACCGTCCACGGCAACGCCCAGGACGGCGTGGGAAACACCATGGATGCCGGAGAGGTGATCGTTAAGGGAAGGGCAGGAGACGTCCTGGGCTTCTCCATGCGAGGCGGCGAGATCTACGTGAGGGAGAGCTGCGGCTATAGAACGGCCCTCCACATGAAGGAATACGAGGGAAAAAGGCCGGTTTTGGTGGTGGGCGGTAGAGCCCAAGACTTCTTGGGCGAGTACATGGCGGGCGGGATTGTGATCATCCTGGACCTTGAGGGCCAGACTCACGAGGCGAACTTCATAGGCACCGGCATGCACGGAGGCCTGATCTATCTTCGGGGCAGCGTTGAGCAGTCTCAGGTCGGAGATCAGGTGGATATCTCGCCCATAGACGATGCCGACCGGTCGGTTCTCGACCGGTACGTCACCGGGTTTGATGAGCGCTTTCCTGAGATGGAGATGGATAGAGAGGAGATCTTGAGCTCTCCGTTCGTCAGGCTCACCCCTCGGTCGAAGAGACCCTACAGCGACCTTTATGCGTACTAGACGCGCATATCATTTCCTTAGATAAATTAAAATCCTTCGGGGATCAAGATGACAAAAGTGCTTGTTCCGACGGTATGCCCGTATTGCGGTGCAGGCTGCGGATTCTTCATTTCGGTCGAGAGGGAGCGCGCCACCGGGATAGAGTACATGCCGGATCATCCTGTCAGCGAGGGGGCTTTATGCTCCAAGGGAAACGCGGCCTTGGAGATCCTCCACCATCAGGAAAGGCTCACCACACCTTTGAAGAGGAAGGGCGAGGGCTGGGCAGAGATCTCCTGGGAGGAGGCCGTCGATCTCGCGGCAAAAGGTCTGGGCGATGCCATCAAGAAACACGGTTCAGAGAGCATCGCCCTTCTCGCCTCCTCCAAATGCAGCAACGAAGAGAACTACCTGATCGAGAAGCTGGCCCGCCTCCTGGGCTCGCCTCATGTGGACAACTGCGCCCGCCTCTGTCACGCCCCTTCAGTGGTGGGATTGAACCGGACCCTGGGCGCAGCGGGGATGACCAATCCCATACCTGACATCGAGAGCTCCAAGTGCATATTCGTCATTGGATCGAACCTGGCGGAGAACCATCCCGTCATCTCCCGCTGGATTCACCGGGCCAAGGACGCGGGGGCGGTGGTGATGGTGGCCGATCCAAGGGAGACTCACACTTCCTGGATGGCAGACATATTCTTGCAGCTGGCCCCTGGGACGGACGTGGCTCTCCTCAACGGCATGGCTCACGTGATCATCAAAGAAGATCTCCTGGACGAAGATTACATCGCAGCGAATACAAGAGGCTTTGAAGCTCTGAGAGAGTCGGTAAAAGATTTCACTCCGGAGAAGGCGGCGGAGATCACCGGCGTTCCTGCAGACGATATTGTGCGGGCGGCCCGGGCCTACGCCATATCCCCGGCCTCAACTATCCTCTATTCCATGGGGATCACCCAGCACAGCACGGGCACAGACAACGTCCAGGCCGTCTCCAACCTGGCCCTCATCTCTGGCCATCTGGGACGGCCGGGCGCCGGGGTGATGCCCCTCCGAGGCCAGAACAACGTCCAGGGCGCCTGCGACATGGGGGCACTGACCGAGTTTTATCCCGGCTACAGAAGTGCGGACGATCCCGAGACGATCGAGTTATTCTCCTCCGCCTGGGGGACGGAGGGGCTTCCCATGGGCCCGGGGCTCACGGCCACGGAGATGATCGATGCAGCCGCCTCGGGTGATATCAAGGCCATGTACATCGTGGGCGAAGATCCGGCCAACTCGGACCCCTGCAGCAGGCACGTTCGTGAAGCCCTGGAGAACCTCGACTTTCTGGTGGTGCAGGACATCTTCATGACTGCGACGGCTCAAGCCGCAGATCTCGTCTTGCCTGGAGCGGCATGGGCGGAGGAGGAGGGAAGCTACACCAATACGGAGAGGAGAGTCCAGTGGAGCTCTAAGGCAATTGATCCACCGGGAGCGGCCCTCTCCGATCTGGTGATCATCTGCAAGGTCGCCCGGTCTTTGGGGCTTGATTTCGACTATCCTGATGCTGCCTCCGTCCTGGTGGAGATCAACCGGACCGTTCCCCAGTACGGAGGAATAACTAGGGAGAGGCTCGGCAGAGCCGGACTCATTTGGCCCTGTCCAACCCCCGACCATCCTGGAACGCCCATCCTCCACTCCTCCGGCTTCAAGCTCGCCGGAGGGCGTGCTTCCATGGTACCCGTACCCTATCGGCCGGCGGCTGAAGACGCCAGCTGGGTTTATCCTTTCGTTCTCACCACCGGGCGCATCGCCATCCACCACAACGCCGGCTCCATGACCAGGAGAAGTCCTTCGCTCATCGGCCGGGAGCCGGATCTCTACGTGGAGATCAACACCGCCGACGCCGCGCGGCTGAAGGTGGCCGATGGCGATGAGGTCCTCGTCGCCACGCCTCGGGGAGAGACGGTGGCTTACGCCCGGCTGACGGACGTCGTGAAGAGAGGCGTGGTCTTCATGCCCTTCCACTTCCCCGGAACCAACGTCCTCACATCGGAGGTCACCGACCCTGAGGCGAGGATTCCAGAGTTCAAAGTCTCAGCCTGCAAGATCTCTCGGAGGGATTAGATGCCCGTTTACGTAGACATCGCCAGATGCATAGGCTGCCGTTCCTGCGAGGTGGCCTGCCAGCGGGTTCATGGAGGCAGCGGCCACGTCAACGTCCACTTCGTAGAAGATTTCGCCTCAGTCCCCATATTCTGCCACCACTGTGAGGAGGCCTCCTGCACCATGGCCTGCTTCTCCGGAGCCCTTCACAAAGAAGGGGATAGGACGGCCTTTGACGTGGAAAAGTGCACCGGATGCGGCTTATGCGCTCTCGCCTGCCCCTACGGAGTGGTCTGGACAGACAAGATCGCTCACAAGTGCGACCTCTGCGAGGGGCGCGCAGAGCCGACCTGCGTCACCACCTGTCCGGCCAACGCTCTCACCACCGATTATGAGCTGGCGTCTCGCCGGGCGCGGGCCCGAGCGGCTCGGGCTGCCGCCCAGGGAGGTCGAAGATGATCAGAGTTGATCCCGGCCTCTGTCTCGGCTGCAAATCCTGCTCCAACGTCTGTCCCAGCCAGAACATCGTTCTGACCGAGACTGCAGACGAGCGGTCCATCCACTGGAAGAGGTGCAAAGAGGAGTGCGATCTTTGTGTGGAGTTCTGTCCCGCCAAAGCTCTGACCCTGGTCCCCTTCAACGAATCCGTGCTGGAGCCTGAAGTCTCCTTTGACCTCGCGGCCTGCAAGATCTGCGGGTCGAGGTACGCCACAGAGCCGATGCTCAAAAGGATCGAGTCGAATCTCCCCGCTGACTCCCAGAGGGACTCTGAAGGGCTGGAATGGATCCGGGTCTGCCCAACATGTCGGCGGAGCATTGAGGCGGAGAGGGCTGTCCGGGAGATGGTGCCTGGAAGGTACAGGAAGAGCCCAAGAGAGGGCATTTGAAATCTTTACAGAAGGTGTTGGCACGACCGAAGAACGAATTCCATCAATTTGCCCTTATTGCGCCGTAGGCTGCGGATTTTACCTGGTGGTGGAGAGGGAACGCGGGCTACGGGCGTGGAGTACATGCCAAGGATAGTCGTCCATTACCATGGCGGTTCCATGACTCGAAGGTGCCCGTCCTGCCCAACGGCCCTGATGGCGATCTTTCGTTTCAGCAGGCCCGCGCAAAACCCGAAAAGGTATATACGAGGCCGGGAGGCATAGGGTTCCGGCGGTTTGAAAGAAGCGAGATTAGCGTAATCAGGTGAATGAGATTTGACGATTGCAGTAGTCGATTACGGGGTGGGAAACCTCTTCAGCATAAAAAACGCCCTGGAGCGGATCGGGGCTGGGCCAGAGCTGGTGACCGAGCCGGAGGAGCTGGCGGGGTTCGAGGGGGTGGTGGTTCCGGGGGTCGGCTCCTTTGGAAGGTGCATGAGACGGCTCTCTCGGTTCGAGGGCGCTCTCCGGCAGGCCCTGGAAGCGGGAACGCCGATCTTGGGGATATGCGTCGGGATGCAGGTCCTCTTCGATAGAAGCGAGGAGAGCCCCGAGGAGGGGCTGGGCTGGATCTCTGGCGACGTAATCCGCCTCCCGGACTCGGTCCTGGTACCCCAGATGGGATGGAACACCCTCACCATAAAAAGGGAGGTTGAGATTCTGGACGGGATATCCGACGAGGACTTCTTCTACTTCGTCCACTCTTATGCTTGCGTTCCGATGGACAGATCTGTCCTGGCCGCCACCACCGACTACGGCATCGAGATCGCCGCGGCGGTATCGAGGGAGAACCTCTTTGCGGTCCAGTTCCACCCGGAGAAGTCGGGTGAGAAGGGTCTTCACATTCTTGAGAACTTCGTGAGGCTTGCGAGATGTTAGCAAGAAGGATAATCCCCTGCCTCGACTGTGACCTCGCCGTCCCCGAAGGACGGGTGGTGAAGGGGATAGAGTTCAAGCAGATCAGGTACGCCGGGGTCCCCTGGGAGCTCGCCACCCGGTACTACCAGGAGGGGGCAGACGAGATAGTATTTCTGGACATCACCGCCTCCTCCGGAAGGCGCGAGACGATGAAGAGCGTCATCAGAGCCACCGCCAAGAACGTCTTCGTTCCCCTGGCAGTGGGCGGCGGTATCAAGAGCCTCGACGACGTGAGGGGCGTCTTCAAGGCCGGGGCCGACAAGGTCACCGTCAACACCACGGCCCTAAAGCGGCCCGGGATCATCTCAGAGATAGCCGAGGAGTACGGAAGCCAGGCCTGCGTCGTCGCCATCGACGCGAAGAGGAGGGATGCCCCCGCTGAAGACCGGATCTCGGTTCCCTCGCCAGAGGGAGAGTCCTGGTTTGAGTGCTCCTTCTACGGCGGAAGGGAGTTTGCGGGGGTCGACGCCATCGCCTGGGCGATGGAGGCCGAGAGGCTTGGGGCCGGCGAGATCCTCCTCACCAGCATGGATCGGGACGGGACCTACGACGGGTTCGACCTGCCCCTCACGGGCGCCGTCTGCGAAAGGGTTCGGATACCGGTGATCGCCTCGGGCGGATGCGGCAACGCAGAGCACATATTCGAGGTCTTCAGGAATACCGGGGCATCGGCAGCCCTCGCCGCCAGCATCTTCCACTATGGCGAGTGGGGGGTCGACGAGGTGAAGAGGTACCTCGCGGAGAGGGGCATCCACGTCAGAATATGAGCTTTTGGTCTCCGGTCTGGAAGAGGGCTCGGATCCGCTGTCTCTTCTCTTGATCCCGGCCGGATGGATACCGCCAGATTTATAGACGCCGGATCGTTCTAATCACGGACAGATTAGAGGTGTAGAATTGATCTCGCTGACTAAAGCACCCTGCAACCTGGTCCTGGAGATAAAATCCTTCGCCGACAGCTTCGGCTGGGCGAGGAGGTTGGAATCGATGGGAATAAGAAAAGGGCAGAGGGTCCGCAAGATCGCCTGCCAGCCCTTTGGGGGGCCGGTGGTGATCGAGGTCGGCGGATGTTGCGTATCCATGGGAAGAGGGATCGCCTCCAAGATCGACGTCGAAGTGGTCTCTGAGTCCGTCTCCCAAAAAGAGGCTACGTCCGAGCCCATGAGGTGAACTCTCAGAAGGCTCGAAGCCTCAGCTCAAGATCAGCTCTTTGAGCTTCTGTATGCTCTCCATCGTCTGAGCCGACTCTTGCTGCTTCTCTTCTTCGAAATGCTTTATGATCTCGTCGATGGGGGTCAGGAGGGAGTAGACCTTCATGGGCCGACCTTTGCCCCCTCTTCTGACCTCCTTCTCGCTCACCCAGTTGTTCTCGCGCAGGGCGCGCATCGCTATGCTCACCTCTGGCTGCCTGAGGTTGGAGCCCATCTCGATATCTCGCGAGGATGCTTCGTCTACGTTGGCCAAGTAGGTTATCAGGATGGCCACGTTACGCTGTACTCCGAGGCTTCTGAGGGTCTCCGCGAACTCGAGATCTTTATCGTCCAGCACCTTCACTGTGCTCTCCTTCATCATTATCACCGGGGATTTTTTTAAATTTTGATCTTACAAAAACTTAATCATATAAATAATTTATTTCGATGGGCAAGACATAAATCCTAAATAGAAATAGTTTTGGAGAACTTTCAGCCATCTGGGGACCTTTTTAGCTCCTGGAAGTGTCTCAGAATCTTCTGACCAAAGCCGACACGATCAGACCGCCGAGACGAACTCGGGAGCCTTTTCGGCCCAACTCTTCTCCTGATGCAAGCCCTCCAGCCTGGATCGGAGAGCTACAAAGCTTCCGTGGTGAGCCATCAATGCTGCAACCAGATCTCCATAGTAGCCAAATCTCAAGAAAAAGGTTGCGGGCTGGGAAGTCGTCGCAGGGTTCGGATGCCGACCCTGCTCCTCTCCCGCCGTCACGGCGAAGTATCGCCAGACGGCAAAAACAGACCGGTTGAGATCAGATCGATCCGATCAGCTCAATACCGTCTCGGCGATCTTGCGGGCCTGTGCTTCTGATAACATTCGCTGCAGTACACCGGCCTCGATCCGTCAGGCTTGAAGGGGACCTTGGTCTCCTTTCCACAATCCGCACAGACCGCGTCGTGCATCTCTCTGGGGCCTCTGTCGAAGCCGCCTCTACGTCCACGTCTCTCGTCCATTATATTCACGTACCTTTTTGGTCTTCGATTCCGAAGAACCGACGGTGCTAGCGAGATCCCCAAAGAGGTCATCTGCGCAAGCTGAGATGGGTGATCCCGCCATGAAGATATACCTGTTGGTGGGACTATGGGGTGGCTGGAGGAGTGGGGCCTTGCGAGGGGGTGGCGGTCCCTTCCGCCTTCTGATAGGGTCAGATCTCTGAAGCCTGTTTCAATTTCTTCCGAACATTCTAAATAGCCCGTCGACCTCGGGAAGATCGGTGACCATGACCGCGAGATTTGCCACCGCCCTGACCTTTGCAGCCCTCCTCACTGCCATCCTCGCGGGCTGCATCGAGGACGAATCTCCCGATGAGCAGGGGGTTCTGGTTCATGGCTATCGGGTGGTGGCAGCCTACCCCCATGATCAGGGGGCATTCACCCAGGGGCTCGCCTACAGGGACGGCCTTCTTTACGAGGGGACGGGCCTTTATGGAAGGTCGACGCTCCGCGAGACGAGGTTTGAGACGGGCGAGGTCACAAGGTCGCGGAGCTTGCCGCCCCGGCTCTTCGGCGAGGGGATCGCCCTCTGGGGAGATCAGATCTTCCAGCTCACCTGGAGGTCGGGGATCTGTCTCGTCTGGGATCTCGATGACCTGAAAATCGCTAAAACCTTCGTCTATCCGACGGAGGGGTGGGGCATCACCAGCGACGGTCGAAACCTGATCATGAGCGACGGCTCATCAGAACTTCGGTTCCTGGACCCCGAGACCTTCAGAGTTACGAGGACGGTGGAGGTCCTGGCCGAAGGCCAGCCCCTAAAGAGGCTCAACGAGCTCGAGTATGTAGAGGGGTTTGTCTACGCCAACGTCTGGGAGACCGACGAGATCGCCATCATCTCTCCGGAGACGGGAGATGTGGTGGGCTGGATCGACCTCTCGGGCCTATTGACCGAAGAGGTGCGGGAGGGGGCGGACGTCCTGAACGGGATCGCCTATGATCCCAAGAACGGCCGGCTTCTGGTGACGGGGAAGCTCTGGTCCAAGATCTTCGAGATCGAGGTCGTGGCCAGAGAATGATCAGGACCTTTGGGGATCTTCCGAAGGTCCGAGGCCTGATACTGTGAAGGTAATTTTAATACCGATCAGTCCAATATGAAGATCAGAGGTTTAAGAGGTTTAAATATGCTCAAAGATCGAACTTACAAATTCGCACTGATCGCCTGGCTCGCCGTGGCGATCTTCCTGTCGGCGGGGCTCGTCTCGGCGGCCGAGGTATCCGACACCACTGAACTGAGTTTGAGCGTCGCACCTGCGGAGGGCGCTGGTCCCGATGCCGACGCCGTCCCTCCAGAGGATGCGGATAACGTCACCGAGGTCGCCGCTACAACCGCGAACGATACTGTCGATGCCGACGAAGAGGGAACTGTGGCCGAGCCCGTCGAGCCGTCAGAGCCCGTGACCCCCGCCGGGATGAACAACGAAACCGAAGATGAAGTCGTGGCGGAGGTGGAGATCGAGCCCGAGCCTGAGATGAAACCCGAAGTGGAACCCGAGGTGGAGCCCGAGATGGGAGCGGTGGTTGAAGGAGCGATCCTCACCGTCTGTCTCAGCGGCTGCGACTACACCGCCATCCAGGCCGCCATCGATGCCTCCGAGGACGGCGACGTGGTGGAGGTGGGGAGCGGGACCTATAACGAGAACCTCGTCCTGGACAAACCGATCACCCTCCGGGGGGTGGACACCGGCGAGGGCGCTCCAGTGGTGAACGGCCGGGGGAGCGGCAGTGTGGTGGTCCTCCAGGCGGACGGCGCCGTCCTTGAGGGGCTCTACATCACCAACGCCGGGCCTTATCCCAGCGCCGGAATCGAGGTAGTATCCAACGACAGCCTGATCGCCGGATGCGAAGTCTGGAATAGCGGATGGTGGGGCATCTACCTGAAGGGTGGCAGCACCAACAACACCGTCTCCGAATGCATCTCCTCCAACAGCGAAAACCACGGGATCATGGTCTATAAGTCTCCGGGCAACTTCTTCAGAGAGAACACCGTCAGCAACAACGGCTACAACGGCATCCAGATCCTCGAATCCGACAACAACGTCATCGAGAGGAACGTGGTGGGCAACAACACCGACTCGGGGATATCCATCGACTCATCGAAGAACTCGATCGTGATGGGCAATATAATCAGCTACAACAACATAGGCATCCGGCTCGTCTCCTCCGGGATCGATCGGGTCGGGCCCAATCGATTCGTGAACAACACCCAGGAGCTCGTGGCCTAGGTCCGATCTCTGGACCTACGGTCATCACTTTTTCATTACAACAATGGGCGATAATCGGTTTTACATCCTTCGGGCATGAGCCCTCGGGCCATGAGAGTTTCGAAAGGTGAAAGACGATCGCTGAGGGTTCGACCGGGTTTTTGAGCTGAGTATTCAACGCCTCGCACTACGCATTCTCGGAGAAAAGCCACAAGCTCTGGACTGAACCTGTAGTACCAGCTGCTATCTCTCAAAATATGCTTAGAAAATCTCTCATAGTCGCGCTTCAGAGCGGCAAGGATCCGTTGAAGAAAGGTCCCGTAGCTTATCTATAAGGACCAGAACATATGAACAGGATCGATCTTACGCTCACGCTTTATAAGACCTGTCTCCTTCGCTTTATCTCTCAGCCATTCAGGCGGAAATAGAGCACAAAGCTCTCCCATGATAAGGAAGGTCAATATCCACATTTAAGCATCGACTGAGCCATCCAAGACTCGATCACTCGATCAAATTCACCTCGACCGTCTGGCCCTTCTCCCTTCCTTCGACCTCCTCGGGCACCAGGACGTATCCCTCGGCCCGAGCAACGGAGCTGAGGATCCCCGCGCCCGAGGTCATGATCGGCGTCGCGACGCCGTCATTGAGGCTCACCCTGGCGAAGGTGAGGTAGCCGGGCCGCGAGACGATCTTTCCTTCGAGCCTCGCCTCCACAGTCCGAGGGAGGTCGGTCCGGTGGGCCATCATGGTGATCAGGGGTCGGGCGAAGATGTAGAGGGCGGAGAGGGCCGCCACGGGGTAGCCCGGAAGGCAGATCACCGGCTTTTCGTCGATGATTCCGAGGGCGGTCGGCTTTCCGGGGGTGATCCGCAATCCGTGGACCAGAAGCTCTCCCATCTCCGCGAGGATCGGGGGGGAGTAGTCTTCCTCCCCGATGGAGGTGCCGCCGGAGATGAGGATCAGGTCGGCGTCTAGGTTTTCTGCGATCGCCTCCTTGATCAGATCGGGGTCGTCCTCCACGATTGGAGCTTTTCGGGGCGATCCGCCCCAGATCTCAGCGTACATCTCGCACATGATCCCGTTCGCTTCCCGGGCCTGGCCGGGCAAGAGCTCCTGGTCAGAGAAGAGAGGTACGAGCTCGCCCCCGGTGGGGATGATCGCGACCTTTGGCCTCACCCAGACCTGGACGTTGGCGAGGCCGAGGGAGGCGAGGAGGGCGATGTCGGGGGGCCTCAGTCGATGCCCCTCTCGAAAGATCGTCTCGCCGAGGGCGACGTCTTCGCCGACCCGGGCGAGGTTTCGATAGGGATGGACCTCCGCCGTCGCCTCCACCTCTCGGCCTCGGAGGAGGGCGTCCTCCAGCATCAGGACGGCGTCCGACCCCGGAGGAGCCGGCATCCCCGTCCTCACGGGGACGCACCTCCCCTCCCCCGCAGTCTCGGCGATCTCGAGGTAGACGGGGGCGAGGGGGGTGGCCCCTCTCGTATCCGCCGCCCGAACGGCATACCCGTCCATGGCGGCTCTGTTGAAGGCGGGAAGGTTCGCGGGAGATCTCACGTCCTCGGAGATGGCCCTGCCTCGGGCTTCGGCCAGATGGATCTTCTCGGACCCGACGACAGGCCCGCACCTCTTACGAAGGGATCTCAGGGACTCGGCGGCTCCGGCAAGCTCTTTGAACATGAGCTTTGGCTCTTTCTCGTCCCCTTTGTCTAATTTTCCGTTCATAGGCCTCGCAATTTTCTAAATCCGAAATTTCCCGTGAAAACAGATATATACGGTACCACCTGCATCATCCCGCAAAGAAGCTCATTCAGAACATTCAGAACGAAAGAAGTTTCCTCGGGAGAAGGTGTTATCCAATGGCGGCTGTTGTTTGGCTGGAAGAAGTCGGAAAAGACGACGTCTCCGTCGTCGGCGGGAAGGGCGCAAGCCTGGGCGAGATGATAAACGTAGGCGCTCCCGTCCCAGGGGGCTTTGCGGTCACCGCGCAGGCTTATCGAGATTTCATAAATCGATCTGGGATTGCAGACGATATCTTCGAGGCGCTGAAGGTGGACGTGAACGACTCCGCTGCCCTGAACGGAGCTGCAGAGAGGGCGAAGAGGCTGGTCCTGGAGGCGAAGGTCCCAGAAGATATCGAGAAGGATATCAAAAGCCGGTATCGAGAGATGTGCAAGCGCGAGGGAAAGGAGGTCTTCGTCGCCGTCCGGTCGAGCGCCACGGCCGAGGACCTCCCCGACGCGAGCTTCGCGGGGCAGCAGGAGACCTTCCTGAACATGATGGGGGAAGATCAGGTCTTCGAGGCGGTCCGGAAGTGCTGGGCTTCCCTCTACGGGGCGAGGGCGATCTTCTATCGGGTCGACAGGGGTTTTGAGCACGAGAAGGTGAACATCTCCGTCACCGTCCAGAAGATGGTAAACTCGGAGAAGTCGGGGGTTATGTTCAGCTCCCATCCCAGCACCGGCGAGCCCGAGGTGATCATAGAGGCAGCCTGGGGGCTGGGCGAGTCCGTGGTCAGCGGGAGCGTCTCTCCCGACAACTACGTAGTCGACAGGACCAATAAGAAGATCCAAAACAAGTTCGTCGCCTCAAAAGAGATTATGATCTTCCGGGACGAGAAGACCGGTGAGACGGTGACGGAAAATACCCCCCCGGACCTGAGGGAGAAGCTCGTCCTCTCCGACGAGGAGATCCTGGAGCTGGCGGATCAGGCGGACGCCCTGGAGAGGCACTACGGTATCCCCCAGGATATCGAGTGGGCGTACGAGAAGGGGAAGATGTACATCCTCCAGTCGAGGCCCATCACCACCATATCCAAGGGCGGAAAGGATGAAGAGGAGAAGGCGATGGGGAGCGGAAAGGTCGTCCTCACGGGCCTGGCCGCCTCACCGGGGGTGGCGACCGGCGAGGTGAAGATCGTAACAGGCTCTGGAGACCTCGATAAGATCAAAGAGGGGGACATCCTCGTCACGGTGATGACGGAGCCGGATATGGTCCCGGCGATGAAGAGGGCAGGGGCGATCGTCACCGACGAGGGTGGCCTCACCTGCCACGCCGCCATCGTCAGCCGGGAGCTGGGGTTCCCCGCCGTTGTAGGCACCAAACAGGGGACGAAGGTCCTCTCCGACGGGATGATGATAACCGTCGACGGTGGCAAAGGGAAGGTCTACGAGGGGCGGCTTAAGAGGGCGAAGTCGGCGGAATCTGCGGGTCCCGCCGTCTCCTTCGCCTACAAGCCGATAACGGCGACCGAGATCAAGGTGAACGTCAGCATGCCCGAGGCCGCAGAGCAGGCGGCAGCGACGCTCGCCGACGGCGTTGGCCTCCTGCGGATCGAGCACATGATCCTGGGCCTTGGCAAGACCCCTCGGTACTACATCAACGCCGGCAGGGAGGAGGAGTACATAGACGAACTCGTAGGTGGTGTGAGGGCCGTCGCCGAGGCCTTCTACCCCAAGCCCGTCTGGGTCAGGACCCTCGACGCCCCCACCGACGAGTTCCGGGGGATGGAGGGCGGCGAGGACGAGCCTCACGAGCACAACCCCATGCTGGGCTGGAGGGGTATCCGGAGGGACCTGACGGACACAGACCACTTCCGGCTGGAGATGAAGGCCTTCAAGAAGCTCCACGAGATGGGCCTCACAAATGTTGGGATCATGCTCCCTCTCGTCCAGCACGTGAGCGAGTTTCGAAAAGCCAAGGCCCTCATGGTAGAGGCGGGCTTGAACCTCGAGGATATCGACGTCGGCATAATGGTCGAGACCCCCGGAGCCGCCCTTACCATCGAAGATTTCATCGAGGACGGGATCGACTTCATCTCCTTCGGGACGAACGATCTCACCCAGTACACCCTCGCCGTCGACAGGAACAACGAGAACGTCGCCGAACTCTACTCCGAGCTTCATCCGGCGGTTCTGACCCTCATCGAGTACGTCATCGAGCGGTGCAACCAGGCAGGCGTCAAGACCTCCATCTGCGGTCAGGCCGGCTCCTACCCCGAGATGGCAAAGAGGCTAGTCGAGATCGGGATCACCAGCATCTCCGCCAACATCGACGCCGTAGCCACCGTCAGGGAGACGGTGGCCCGGGCGGAGAAGATCATAATGCTGCGGGCTCTAAGAGAGGAGTGACCTCCGGCGAGCACGAGCTGAATTAGAGGTATCTGATTTGAGATATCAAGGTCTATCCGAAGAGGAGGTCATGAGGGGCCTCTCCAAGATTAGGGGAACTGATCTGAGCTACGATCGGATCTTCTCCTCCATGTGCACCCCACCCCACCCGATAGCCCTGAAGGCGCACCAGAAGTTCCAGGAGACGAACCTGGGCGATCCGGGCCTATTCCCCGGATCCGCCGAGCTGGAGCAGCAGGCGGTGAGGATGATGGCGGAGATGCTGGGCCATCCCCAGGCCTGCGGCTACCTCTCTACGGGGGGGACCGAGTCGAACATCCAGGCGATCCGGGCCGCGAGGAACGCCCACAACTTCAGGGACGGAAATATCGTCGTACCGAAGTCCGCCCATTTCTCCTTCGACAAGATAGGCGACCTGTTGTGCCTGGAGATCAGGAAGGCCGACCTCGACGATGAGCTGAAGGTGGATACGGGCTCCGTCGAGGAGCTGATCGACGAGAAGACCGTCTCCATTGTGGGGATCGCGGGGACGACGGAGTTCGGCCAGGTAGATCCCATCGACAGGCTGGGGAGGCTCGCCCTCGACTCTGGGATACACCTTCACGTCGACGCCGCCTTCGGAGGCTTCGTCCTCCCCTTCTTGAGAGGTGACTGGAGGTGGGACTTCGGAGTAGAGGGTGTCACCTCCATCACCATCGATCCCCACAAGATGGGGATGGCGACGATCCCGGGCGGCGGCCTTCTCTTCAGAGATGCCGAGGATCTGGAGAGGCTTGCCGCTTACGCCCCATACCTGACGATGGCGAGGCCCAAGGCCCTGACGGGGACGAGGAGCGGGGCTGCCGCCGCCGCCATATGGGCGGTGATGAACCATCTAGGAAGAGAGGGGTTCACGAACGTCGTCGACCGCTGCATGGACCTCTCGAGGCGGATGGCAGCGGGGGCGAGAGAGATCGGCATCGAGCCGGTCATCGAGCCGGTGATGAACGTAGTAACCCTGCGGATGGACCGCCCTGAGGAGGTCAGGGCCGACCTCCTCGAGTGCTGCTGGAGGGTCTCGACGACCAGAAGCCCGAAGGCCCTAAGGCTGATCCTGATGCCTCATTCGACCTATGAGAACGTCGACCTCTTCCTCAGAGATCTGGAAGATGTGCTGAAGAGACGCTCCTGAAAAGGCGCTCGTCCCAGGGATGAGAGACCGCATCTAAAAATAAAGGGTTTTCAGCCCTTTTTGGGCCGAACTTTTTTTATGGCTTAGCCGCCGTTCTTCGCCCTCAGACCTTGTGGCCGATGGCGAACCTTCGCATCACACGGTCGATGGCGATTGTGACCTGATCGCCGACCTTCGTCTCGGGGACGAATATTACGAAGCCCTCGATCCTGGCAATCCCGTCGCCCTGCTTTGCGATATCCTCAATCTCTACGTCGTACTCTTTTCCGACCTCAACGGGAGCTGTGGACTCAAAGCCCTCGTCTCGGAAGGAATCTCTATCACTTCTGTACAAAAACTTCACCGTCCTAGTTAAAAGGGAGAATAATCTGGAAGTTCAGGCCTTGTGGCCGATGGCGAACCTCTGCATGACCCTGTCGACGACGATCGTCACCTGATCGCCGACCTTCGTCTCGGGGACGAATATTACGAAACCCTCGATCCTGGCGATCCCGTCGCCCTTCTTTGCGACGTCCTCGATCTCAACATCATACTCCTTTCCGACCTCGACAGGAGCTGTGGACTCAAAACTGTCGTCTCGGAAGGAACCTCTATCATTACCGTACAACCACTTCACCGTCCTTTGCGAAAAACCGCGAAACAGTTTGCCGCGTTGTCCACACAGTTGCATTACGACTATTAAATCTTTGTGCTCATACCGCCGTTGGGCACGGTCTTCGGACGACAGGATGACGGTCAGAGCTGAAAGGTCGGGCGGACCGACCCGGGATCGGGTCGCTGGCCTTCTGCCGGACGGCTGAGAATATATCCTATAAAGGCGAACTGCGGCAGCATGACCGGCCTGGAGAGGTATAGGGATGTGGTCGCAGAGTACGAGCGGCTCCTCGAGGCGACGATGCGACCCCTTCCAGTCACCGCGAGGATCAACACCCTCAAGACCGATCGGGAGGAGCTCTTATCCCGGCTGGAGGAGGGAAAAGTGGCCTATCGGCCTTTCTCCTGGTACCCCTTCGGCCTCAGGCTCGAGGTCGAAAAGCCCGGCAACCTCATCGAGAACCTGATGGGCCACATCCACGTCCAGGAGGAGATATCGATGGTCTCTCCCGTCGTCTTGGACCCCAGGCCGGAGGAGAGGGTCGTCGACCTCTGCGCCGCACCCGGGTCCAAGACGACCCAGATGGCATCGATGATGGAGAACAGGGGGCTTTTGGTGGCAAACGATCCCGCCAACTCCAGAATCGCCTCCCTAAGATCCAACTGCGAGAGGGCGGGGGCCATAAACGTGGTGGTGACCAGGCACGACGGCCGTCGGTTCCCCTCCACGAAGTTCGATCGGGTCCTCGTCGATGCCCCCTGCACCGGCCAGGGGATGGCGAGAAAAGACATCACCGTCCTGGACCGGTGGAGCCTGAAGCGCTCCCTCGGCCTTCAGCGCCTCCAGCGCTCCCTTCTACGAAGGGGGACGGAGCTCGTGAAACCCGGTGGCACCGTCGTCTACTCCACCTGCACCTTCGCCCCCGAGGAGAACGAGGCTGTCGTCTCCTGGGTCGCCGACCGGGCCCCTCAAATCAGTCTGGAGGAGGTCTCTGTTCCGGGGCTGCAGGGATCTCCGGGGCTGGCGGAGTGGGGAGGGTCCGACTTCGGAGACGAGATGGAGAAATGCGCCCGGTACTACCCCCACCAGAACGACACAGGAGGATTCTTTGTCGCAAAGCTCATCAAAGAGTAGGTCTACCTTCCGGCCGCTGGACTGGGCCGAGGTGGCGGAGATGATGGAATCTCGTTTCGGCATCCCCCCAAGAGCCTTCGAGGGCGTGAGCTTCTTTCGGAGGGGTCGGAAAGTATGGGCCTTCAGCCTCCCCGAGATCCCGGACCTTAGGTGCGAGTCGGTGGGGCTCCGTTTCATCTCGGCCCGGGGGAAGGTCCCCAAGCCCACCACCGTCGCTCTGCAGCTCTTCGGCCGGGCCGCCACAAAGAACGTCATCGACCTCTCCGCGGCCCAGGCTGAGAGGTTCATAGCCGGGGAGCGACAGGAGCTGGAGGCGGATGCGGAGGACGGTTACGTGGTGGTATCCTACCGGGGCGGGGTTCTAGGATGCGGTCTATATTCGGGGGGCGAGCTCATCTCGCAGCTTCCAAAGGAGCGGAGGATCACGAAAGATGGGATCGAGAACCGTCCGCCGGGAGGTTGTGGTCGATGATCTTATCTCGAGAGCGAGAGGTCACGGCCTTTGAAGAAGACCTTCATCGTGGAGACGGCTGGATCGATCGGGCCGCTCTCCTGGAGCTGTGGAACGAGCCGGTGCGGCTCTTTCGGCTCGCAAACCTCCTCCGTATGGAGAGCTGCGGGGACGAGGTCTCTTTCGTCGTCAACAGGAACGTCAACTTCACCAACCGGTGCGTGGGCAGTTGCAGGTTCTGCGCCTTCAGGCGCGCCGACGGCTACCTTCTATCCGAGGAGGAGATCCTGGACCGGGTGGAGGCAGCGGAGAGGTTTTCTGCCACCGAGATCTGCATCCAGGGGGGGCTCGCCCCCGGCCTGGTCCTGGAGGACTACTGCCGGATCCTGGAGGCGATAAGGGATAACTACCCGAGGATGCACCTTCACGCCTACTCCCCAATGGAGGTCTTCTACATGTCCCAAAACTCCGGCATCGCCCCTGAGGACTCGATAAGGGAGCTGTTGCGGGCCGGCCTTGGATCGATGCCCGGAACCGCGGCCGAGATCCTGGTGGACCGGGTCCGCGAGGAGATCTGCCCCTCCAAGCTATCTACCTCCGAGTGGCGGGATGTGATCACCACGGCCCATCGCCTGGGGGTTTCCACCACATCCACCATGCTCTACGGCCACGTGGAGAGGATGGAGGATCGGATCCGCCACCTCCTGCTCCTCCGCGAGATCCAGGCCGAGACCGGAGGGTTCACCGAGTTCGTACTTCTGCCCTTCATGCCGGGAAATAACGATCTGGGCCCCTCGTCTCAGAGGATGGGCCATCTCGAGAACCTGAAGATGCACGCCCTCGCCAGGGTGGCCCTCCATCCCCTGATCACCAACATCCAGGCGAGCTGGGTGAAGCTGGGAAGAGACCTCGCCGGGAGGACACTTCTCTGGGGGGCGAACGACCTCGGGGGGACCCTGATCGAGGAGAACATATCGCGAACCGCGGGAGCCGTGGAGGCCGAGTACATGACCCCGGATCAGCTCTGCGACCTGATCGAGAGGAACGGGAGGGTTCCCGTCCAGAGGACTACCCTATACGGCCGGGAGAGATGACCTTTCCCGCCACCTCTGGCGGGGATCGTCCAATCGGGATCTCAGGGGACGTCCTAGGCCCACTCTCGTAACAAATATCATATAGTAAGAGCAGATTTACTTTGGGGAGTGATCTGATGACCAAATTGCCCTCTTTGATGCTGATCTGCTCAATCTTGGGACTTTTCGCCCTGGGGGGGACGTGCTCCACCTCGGACGGCCTGGACACCGTGACCATCACCGGCTCTACGACGGTTATGCCCCTGGTGGAGATCTGCGCCGAGGAGTTCAACATGATCCAGGACGAGGTGATGGTGACCGTCAGCGGCGTCGGCGGATCCGGGGTGGGGATAAAGAACGTGGCCAGCGGCTTCTCAGACATCGGTATGTCCTCCCGAGAGGTGAGGGCCGATGAGATCGAGCTCTACGGCGACAACTTCTCTGAATACCTGATCGGCCACGACGCGATATGCATCGCCGTCAGCGAACCGTTATACGACTCCGGCGTCACCAACATCAACCGCAACCAGCTCCGGGCGATATACGATGGGAATGTGACCAACTGGCTGGAGCTCGGAGGTCCCGATAGAGAGATCTACGCCGTGGCCCGGATGGTGGGCTCGGGGACCGGGGACCTCTTCAACGAGATGGTGATGGGGGATCTGGAGACCGAGACCCGAGGGGCCGACACCTACACCCAGAATAACGCCGAGATGAAGACCGCCATAACCATGAGCGATAAGGCGATCGGCTATTTAGGCTTCAACTACGTTCAGGAGGGGCACCTCCGGGCCATAGCCTACGAGGGGGTCTCTCCCACCACCGAGAGCATAAATACCAGGACCTATCCCCTCACCCGTCCCCTCTACGTGATGACCTGGAACGAGCCCGAGGCGGGAGAGAAGGCCTTCATAGACTTCCTCCTGGGCGAGGAGGGCCAGTCCATGGTAAAGGAGATCGGATTTCTTCCCGTCGGCTCGGCATCCGAATTAGAATGAGTTGGAGGGAGCGGCGCTTTGCCCGATTCGAGGGCAAGCGCCTCTCAAAAACCATCGTAATTTTTCCGCATCAACAACTAGTGCAGTACTGGGCCTTGGAGGTGTCGTTCCAGGAGTCACCCCAGGCGACATCCCGGCAGGTGCAGTCGAAGATCTCCTCCTCGCCCCACTCCTTATCTTCGTCGTCCATCCCGTCGTAGCCGCCGAAGCAGCAGGAGAGCCAGTCAGCCTTCGGCTTGGACCCCTTGCAGCTGGTGCAGACCTCCATGTTCTTGGTGATCTTGAAGCTGCCCGCGTAGTTCTCGTCGATCTCTATGAGGGGTTTCTTCCAGCCGTAGTCGGCATCTGTCACGAGCTGGCCGACGTGTACCGACCCTTCCGTCACCTCCTCCTCGATCTTCATGCTGGTGCTGCTGAGCCCATCTTGAGGCTTGGAGCTGGGGTTGGTGCTCTTTTCTTGGTTCTTGAGCTCGACTCCTATATCCTTCACGAAGGCAGAGGCGTACTCGATCTGGTGGAGCATTGATACACCTTCGTCATAACTTTTGCTACATGCGCTACCATCGTAGTTCTTTCCTTCCGTCCTCTCCTTAAGCTTGGAGTTGTAGACGATGGGGTTTTCGGCGTAGTATCCCGTCCCGTAAGCCATAGCCATCGGCGCGTAGGTCATCTCATTCTGCTCGACGAATGAGATAGCGCTTTTTGCTGGATACTCCGATCCAGTATATACAAGTGTATATTTATCTTGGTTGCTAACAAATCCTTTGCTCTGATTGGAGCTCAAGAGGGTCGCGGTGTCCATGGTTCCGCTGCCGTGCATGTAGTTTTTGAGCTGGAGGGCCTCGGTGTTCACCTTCTGGTAGACCATGGCAAAACCTTCTCCCTCCACGTCCTGCTCCAGCTTCTGCTCGTTCTTCAGGTAGTACCCCTCGCAGTTATCGGCCGCCCAGGCTGGGCCCGAGACCACCAGCATCACCAGGAGAGCCGCCCAGATTCTAGTAATCGTCCCTACACCTCTCATTTCCATCCCTTCTCTGAATATTCTGCTAATTATCTGCGCTGCTCATGATGTTTTTTGCTATATATTTCTTTCTAAGTCTGAATTAATCTTAAAATAAACAAAATGTTAGCATCATATCTTAAATTAAGGATAACTCATTCTACAAAGATGGCGGCCGCCGGGCGACCTCCGACGGAGATCTCCTCGAATCGGGCCCCGAAGTTGGTCTCAGAAGACGATGGCTCGCGAGGGCTCCTGCCGTATCGAGAGAGCATTCATCCTCCGGATCTCGATGTCCGCCGAACTGCATCGCTTAATCAATTATTCTTTACTTATAACAATTACATCGATACAAGATATTTGTTCCTATTTAAGCTTAGTTGTTTTAATTGCCCTACGGAAAGAGACATATTCATGCGAGGCCGATGGTCCCCATCTGGGGAGAGGTAGATCATGTTCGACAGAGCTTTAGTCCGTCTCCTGATCGTCCTTTCGATCTTTGCGGCCGCCCCTTTGGCGTCGGCCCAGGAGGGCGGTCCGGCAGAGACGGTTGGGATGAATGAGCTGAACGGGGCGGAGATTGACGTGGTCAAGGCGGACGATGCCGCCGGTGCGACGGTGGTCGTCGATGACAACGCCTCCGAGAAGGATGCCGATCAAAAGAGGGATGAGGCTTTCGAGGAGGGGGTCGACGACTTCGCGAACGAGACGACCCCCACCGGGCCTCTGCCGGATGAAGTGCCGATCGCCATGATGCCCGAGGAGCCTCTGGCCTTCTCCGCCTCCCGCTCGATGACCGTCATCTCCGCCGTCGAGGACGTATATGTGAACCTGGTGGAGGAGAAGGTCTACGACGAAGACCGCCTGATCTCCGAATACCTGGTGGGAGATCGGCGCGAGGATGAGGAGTTCCTGGGGATGGTGATGATCCAGTTCAACGTATCCGGCCTGGAGTTCGAGGAGGACGACATAGCAGTTCTCGTTTTGAAGGCGGAGTCGATGGAGAGGGCGGACGACGAGATGGCCGGGGTGGTCCTAATGCCGGCGACCTCCGAGTGGTCTGAAAGCTCGAGCGCGGCGGCCCTGGCGTTGAACATGCTGCCGACGGTCTTTATGATCTCAGACGGCGACGGGTCCGACTTCAGCACGTTCGGGATCGACTTCGGGGCCGACGAGATCTTCATCTTCGACGTATCAGAGCACCTCAGGGCCGCCGAGGGGGGGTGGGTCTCCTTCCTCCTGGTGGCGGTGGGCGACGCCAACTACAGGGTCAGCTTCAAGTCCAGGGAGACGGGCGAGGGGCCTCGCCTTCTGATCGTGCCCTATCCATCTGCATCCGCCGCCTGACGGCGCATCTCGCTCGCCTCGCTGCGACGTTTTCGTCAATGAAGGCGCGACGTGGTCCCTCCCATCTCTGGATGGAGAAAAAGTTTGAGCCGGAGGCTTCAGGCCGTCTCCGCCCGCG
>NZ_JBNGCU010000006.1:0-35118 GCF_049974945.1 Methanocrinis sp.
CAAGGACGCGAAGGTCTCCATCGAGAAGGTGACGCTCGCTAAGTAGAGCGTCCACCTTTTCCCTCCTATATCTTAAGTGAGAGGATTTGTCCCGATCGTCACGCCTCTGGCGTGACGGTTGGTCATCGAAGAGGATTGAAGGAGAGATCTAGAGGGAGAGATTATTATGGCTGGCAAGAAGTTATCACTTAAGCTGAAGAAGAAGGAGCCTGAAGCAGCAGCACCCGCCGCGGCGGCAGCACCCGTGGGAGGAGCAGCTCCCGCCTTTGCGGCGCCTGCTGGTGGATCCGGCGGCATGGTCCTGGAGCTTAGAGGGGCCAACATCTCCATCAAGGAAGTCGTCATCAAGCCGAAGAGCGCAAAAGGCAAGTAGAAGGCCGGAACCGTGGGGAAAGTTATAGCGATAACTGGAAAGGGCGGCACCGGCAAGACCGCGGTCACCGCGATTATCATCAGGTCTCTGTTGAAGAGAGACAAAAAGACCACCATCCTGGCCATAGACGCCGATCCTGACGCGAACCTTGCAGACGCGTTGGGGGATGAGGTGGAGATGACCGTAGGAGACATAAGAGAGGAGATTCAGGATTCTCGAATCTCGATGCCGCCCGATTACGACAAGAAGCAGTTTTTCGCGGCGAAGATCTTCGAGGCGCTTCTGGAGAAGGACGGATACGATCTTTTGGTGATGGGCCGGTCGGAAGGGTCCGGATGTTACTGTTATCTCAACTCTTTGCTTAAAGGGATCATGGACGAGACCATAGACGACTATGACCTTGTCCTCGTGGACTCGCCGGCAGGACTTGAACATCTGAGCCGCAAGACCATCTCTGAAGTGGACTCGCTCATTGTGGTCACCGACGAATCTCGCCGGGGGCTCAAGACCGCAGAGACGATCAGACAGCTCGCCGACGAGCTGGATCTGAAGTACGGCAACCTCTACGTCATAGCGAATAAGGTTCACGATCTGTCCAAAGATCAGATCCTCAAGGTTGCAGGCGGTCTGGGCTTGAAGGTTATCGGCATGATTCCCTACGACGAGAATGTAGCTCGGCTCGATCTGGTCGGCGACCCTCTGGTCGGCCTGCCAGACGACTCTCCTGCCGTAGTGGAAGTGGAGGAGCAGATAATCAAAGAGATCGGTCTATGAGGGGAGATGAACATGGGAGAGAAAATGAACATATCCGACTTAAATAAGAAACTGGCGGAAATGGACGTGAAGTCCCTCGAGGGCGTCACCATCGAGGGAGATATAGAACTGGAGATCGACGCTGGTGCTGGCGGCGTCGGACCTCTCTTCGCCTACTACTTCGGCGAAGAGGTCGCAAAGGTGGCGGTCCAGCTGGTCAACATGGCCAAGGCCTTCGGCTATCCTGTGGAGAGCCTGCTTCAGCCGGTGGCGGTGGCTCAGGCCATATCGCCCGCCCCCGAAGAGCTGGCCAAGGGCGCACCGAAAGCAGCAGTTCCGGCCTTCGAGATACCCACCGCTCTCAAGAGCGCCAAGTTCGAGGTGGGCACCGACAAGACCTGGAAGACCCAGATTGAGGAGGTCCAGCTCGGGGCCACCAAGGCCGACGGCGGATCGAGAGGTCACGTGATCAAGATCGGCGGCGAGAAGGCGATGCCCTTCTTCTTCGATGCTGCGATGCCAAACAGGCCCGTCGTCACCATCGACGTCTTCGACATGCCCATCGGCATGGCCAAGGCCGTCAAGATGCACTACGAAGACGTCATGAACGACCCCGCCGACTGGGCCAAGAAGGCGGTCAAGGAGTTCGGCGCAGATCTGGTGACGACTCACCTGATCAGCACCGACCCCCTGATCAAGGACACCTCTGCCAAGGAAGCAGTGAAGGTCGTAGAGGACGTCCTCCAGGCGGTTGACGTTCCGATCGTCATCGGCGGCAGCGGCAACCCCGAGAAGGACGTAGAGGTTCTGACCAAGGCCAGCGAGGTGGCCCAGGGCGAGCGCGCCCTCATCGCCAGCGCCAGCCTGAACCTGGACTGGGAAGCGATCGGCAAGTCCTGCACCGAGAACAACAACGTATGTCTCGCCTGGACTCAGCTCGAGATCAACGCTCAGAAGGAGCTTGACAGAAAGCTGATGAAGGTAGCCGGCGTCCCCAGAGACTCCATCGTCATGGACCCGACAACTGCGGCCCTCGCCTATGGTATGGACTTCGCCTACTCCAACATGGAGAGGATCAGGCTCGGCGGCCTGAAGGGAGACCTGGAGCTGAGCTTCCCCATGTCCTCGGGTACCACCAACGCCTGGGGCGTTCGAGAGGCCTGGATGGTCAACTCGCCCAACAAGGATGACTCCCCGTGGGGAGACAGAATGCTCAGAGGTCCCATCTGGGAGATTCTCACCGGGTTCTCGCTGGCCATGGCCGGCGTCGACATCTTCATGATGATGAACCCGATAGCCGTCGCCTACCTGCAGGAGATCACTCAGTCTCTGATGGGCCTGGTAAAGGCGGAGACTCCTGACACCACCAACTGGATCTCAATGGAGGTGTGATAGCCTTGAAGGAATCTAGCCCGCTTAACCTTTACAAGTTCCTGCCTCAGACCAACTGCGGCGAGTGCGGTGAGCAGACCTGCATGGCCTTTGCAGCAGGTCTGATCGCAAGAGAGAGAACTATAGAGGAGTGCAAGCCCCTCTTCGAAGAGAAGAATCAGAAGAAGTACGCGAAGAAGCTGGCTTCTCTCAAGGAGGTCATCGCACCCGAGGTCGCCCTGGTCTATGTCGGTGTTGGCGACCAGCAACAGAAGGTCGGAGGCGAGGACGTGATGTACCGCCATCAGATGACCTTCTTCAACAAGCCACCATTCGCCTACGACGTCGCCGACTCCATGGCCGAAGCAGATCTCGTCGAGAGGGTCAAGCTTATCGATACCTGGCGGAAGTTCTACATCGGCAACTGGGAAGGGGTCGAGATGGTGGCCGTGAGGTCCGTCACCGGCGATCCCGACAAGTTCGCGAAATGCGTCAAGACGGTGATGGCGAATACCAAGAAGCCCCTGATCCTCTGCTCCTTCGACCCCAAGGTCCTGAAAGCAGGCCTCGAGGTATCCGCGGAGACCAGGCCCCTCATTTATGCCGCCACCAAGGACAACTGGAAGGAGGTCGCCCAGCTCGCCTACGACTACAAGGTTCCCGTGACCCTCTCCGTCCCCTTCGATCTCGACGGCCTCAAGGGCATGGCCATAACCTTCAGTGAGATGGGACTCAAGGACCTGGTCTTGGACCCCGGCACTGCGCCCAACGGCGAGAAGCTACAGGAATCTCTCCAGAACTTCATAAAGCTGCGGAGGGCCGCCACCGAGGAGGGACAGAAGGACTTCAACTATCCGGTCATGGCTCTGCCCATCAACGCCTGGATGACCTCCGACGACCCTGTTCGAGGCGCCTACTGGGAGAGCATCCTTGCCGCCACCTTCGTCATCCGCGGTGCGGACATCATGATCCGGCACTCGATGGAGCCTCACAGCGTCATGCCCGACATGCACCTGAGGTTCAACATCTACACCGACCCCAGGACCCCCGTCCAGGTCAAGCCAGGCCTCAACAAGGTGGGCAACCCGACCGAGGACTCGCCGATCTTCCTCACCACCAACTTCGCCCTGACCTACTACACGGTGGAGTCTGACCTCGCGTCCAACAACATCGACTCCTACCTCCTGGCGGTGAACACCGACGGCATCGGCGTTCAGGCCTCCGTCGCTGGCGGCCAGATCACGCCCAGCAAGATCAAGGATGCCTTCGCCGAGGCCGGAGTGGACTTCGAGAAGACCAGCCACAAGTCTTTCATCCTTCCAGGAATGGCCGCCAAGTTCAGCGGCGAGCTGGAAGATCTCTACCAGTTTAAGGTCAAGGCCCTGGTGGGCCCCGAGGACTCCGGCCGGATCCCCGGCTGGATGGAAAAGCAGTGGCCACCAAAGAAGTAAAAGCGATGAAGGGTGTCCCCGGAGGGGCACACCTTTTCCCTCTATTTTATCCGAATATTTTGTCCCTATTCGTTTAGACCAGACTTTTTCTCGGGTCTTTTCGGTCAGCTTTTCATTCGATCTCTTCGGGCTCACCTGATGCGAGAAGCAGGTCTTTGAATAGGAGTATCTCGATCACCTGGGATACATACCTTCTCTGCTGGTACCTCTGGATGTCCTCGTTCATCTTCAGCTCGCTCTCTATCTGGACCCTTATCAGCGCCATCCGGAGGTCTCTCCTCTCCTCGTCGTTCAGCTTCAGGGAGCAGATCTCCTTCAGCCGTAGTGGAAGGCTCAGCGGATCTCTCAGAACCCTTGCCAGAAGGAGGACGTATCCTTTGGGAGCTTCTGGCTTCGGCTCTCCGGTGAGGGTCTCCAGGTCCTCCACCGAGTACTTTTCGTTATCTATCGCGACGTAATCCATCTCTTCACCTCAAAAACTTGGATCTTCAGGATCGAATATTCAGCTCTCCCCGAAGGAGCGCTTCGCAGATCGCGAGGTCTCTTGGCGAGTTCACGTTCACCGCGAGTTCCACCCTGTCCAGGATCAGGTGGTAGTCCTCCTGCTCGAACCTTATCTTCGAGCCCAAAAGGACGTTCACCCCGGAGGGGACTATGAACCGACCATGGTAGTTGAAGAGGGCGTCGGGCTTCCCCCCGATCCGCCGGGACAACTCCAGGGGCGTATGGACCGAGAGGGCGGGCTGGTGCACCCTCTCGTAAACCTCGATGATCTCGTCTACGATCTCCCCCCTCAGAAGGGGGAGGTCGGCCATGACGATCAGGACCGGCTCTGTGATCTCCGTCTCCTCGACGGCGAAGATCATGTCGGGAACGTACCCCTCCCCTGGCGTCTCCACCACAGAAAGCCCCTCTCCCTCAGCCCATTCCATCGTCTCGGGGACGCTCGCGGTCGTCGCCACCAAGACCCCATCGACGGAGCTATCCCGAAGGGCCGAGACCACCCAGTCGATGAGGGGTCTTCCTAGAAGCCGGACCATCGGCTTCTCCCCCCTCTGCAGCCTTGTACCAAGGCCACCCGCCATCACCAAGGCGTCCAGAGGGGAACCTCCCATCCAAATCCGTTGGTCATCAATATCGCTGCAAAGGCGAGGGCGACGCATCTTGCCACCTCGTTGGTGGCCCCGAAGCCGTCGCCGGTGGCGCCGCCGAAGTTTCTTTTGGATACGACCGTCATGTAGAGGGCCGATATCTGGGCGACGAGGAGGACCGCGACGCCGAAGAGACCGGCGAAAGCCCCGCAGATGATGGCTGCTATGGCTAGGCCGATGAGAAAGTCGGAGCGATCGGCGTTCTCGATGGCGATCGAGCCGAAGCCCTTGTGGAGGGGGACGGAGAAGGCGGCGAAGGCTATCATCGACTGCTTGGCCGCCACCTCCGCCACGATGAGGGCGACGGGAAGGGCCTCGCCGGGAATCGCCGAGATGGAGGTGTATACTGCGAGGATCGTCACCACCACGAAGACGACACCACCGGTACCTATGTAGACATCCTTCATGGCGCTGATCTTCTTCTCCACGGTGGTGTGGGCCGTAACGCCGTCTCCGAAGTCGGCGAGGCCGTCGGCGTGGTTTATACCGCAGAGCTTGTAGATCACCGCGATGACGAGGGCTGCCGCGACCCCCGGAGGCGCGACCTCCGTCAGGACCAGGGCTGCCGCGGCATAGATCAGGCCCAGAGCTCCGCCCACCAGGGGGAAGAGGTAGATCTGCTTCATCAGGGCATCGATCCCCTCCATCGATATCCCGACGGGTATGGTGGAGAGAAAGCCGAAGCCAGACCTGAGGGCGAGGAGGAGATCCTTCAGTCGAACACCGCCCTGGTGTACATGTTCGCGGAGACTCCGCCGATCAACCCTGCAATGACGTCGTCCATGAAAGGTCCGAGCTCTCCCAGGATTCCTGGTTTGGCCTTATCGTATCTGACGTAATCGAAGGAGCCCTTGTACCCCCCGACGTACTTGGCTATGCTCATCCCGATCACCTCGTCAGCTATGAGGTATGTCAAGTCTCTCTCGTAATCGGAGCTCTTCATGTTTGGGAGGTTTCCACCCTTCCCCTCCTCCTCCAGGAGGACCCCCGCGTATATCAGAAGGCAGAGGTTGGGGTCGGAGAGGGCGAGGTCGAGCTCCCTTCGAAAGACCTCTTCGGCCTTATTCCTCGTCTCAACGCCGGGATGCGGCACGTAAAGCTCCAGGGCTGAACTGACCACGTCGTCGATGGATATTCCTGCCTTCTGAAGCACTTCTCGTATGTCCTTACCAGAGCCCATATCGATCGGTCAATTAACCCCTCTGACCGGATAAAAGCGTATCTGGAACCTGAAGATCTCTAGATGGGAGAAGTTATTTAAAGTCTCATGTGGAGATATTATGACGGGATTTTATGAAGACAATGGTCAAGATATTTGTCGATCTCGAGCATCTGGGCCGCGTGATAAACACACTCACTGAACTGGGGATAACGGGATTTTATCTCTATGAGTACAAGGGGATGTCTCCAAAGGAATGGAAGAACTTCCGGCTGAAGGAGGACCCGGAGATGACCATTGAGGCGGTCAGACATCACGCAGAGCCCGGAGTTCTGGTCAATACGGTGATAGACGGGGATTGCGAGCCGATAGTCAAGGGGCTGGAACAAGCTTTAAAAGGAATAAGGTACACGATAATGGGGCAAAAGGTTACGGTTATGAAGGTCCGAGGAGATTAAGCATCCATGCCAGATTTGAGAGGAGAAGTGGAACCGGTGCTTGGGGTCATCAGGAACGCTCTGAGGATGGAGGGTGGGGACATCGAGCTCGTCGATATAACCGACGATGGGGTGGTCAGCGTGAAGCTGACCGGAAGCTGTGCAGGCTGTCCCTTTTCTCAGATGACTCTCAAGAATTTCGTAGAACGAGAGCTGAAGAATAACGTCGACGGCATAAAGGAAGTTGTGGCGGTATAGTGCGCGCACTTTCGATCGCCTCCATTTTACGCCCGCAGCATTAATATGGTTCTGCTCAATCTGCTGAAAAGGCGGCACTTTGCCGACGGTTGAATGCCGACAATAAACGAGCAAGAGGCAAAACTTGTGTTTCCAACTAAGAAAGTTCAAACGTTGATCGGGTCCAAGATCAAGGTGGAGATGAAGGGGTCAGAACGTCACGTTCTGGAGGGAGCCCTCAACAGCGTGGACGACTATCTGAACCTCCATCTGCTGGAGACGGTGGAGATCGTAGATGGTGAGAGAGCGCGATCCCTGGGTTCGGTGATACTCCGTGGGAATAACATCATCCTCATAACTCCGGTTGAGTGAGTGTCCGGGTGTCCAGATGTATGAGGAAGCGCTGGAGTACATTAAGTCGCATGAGGACGGAGTTCTGCAGAGCGACCTGTGGAAATGTTTGGATATCGATTCTCGCAAATGTTCTCGCATAGTATCGAAGCTCTTGAAGGAGGATCTCATCACCAGGGAGCCAGAGTCGGTCGATGGGGTGAGAACTTATCGGCTGCGGTACGTTGGGGCCGAGTCGTCCTCTGGTCGGTTCAGATCACTTCTCGTCGGAGATATATTCGAGCCCTGCGCGGGCTGCATAAACGAGTGCGTACCCGAACATTGTCCTGAGCTTAGCGAGTGGATCTTCGCCATCGTCCTGAGCGAGGATTCCGGCCTCGACATAGGCCAGCCGATCAAAAAGGTCAGCGCGGCCAAGCTCCAGCAGTGAGGCCACCCTCTATTTTTAATCTCATCTTCGAAAAATGCTTGTATGCGAGGCGCACGGCGCCCAGCAGGCCTCCCTTCCCGCAGAGCTCAAGGCGTCCAAAGATGGCCTAGATGAGGTCGGGAAGGATGAGTGAGTTTATTCAGGAACTTATATCTGGATCTGATTTTCCCCGAAGCCTTTCTTGACCAAGATCTTCTTTATACGCCCGGTATGATTGCCTTGCAGCTCGATAACGCCGTAGCCCTTGACGGTCCCACCGCAGGCAAGCTCCGATTTGAGATATGTAGCTAGTTCGTTGAGATCTATCTCGTGAGGATCTATTCCCTGAATCACTGTAACCTCTTTTCCGTATCTTCGTCTGTTGATCTTCACCGTGATCCTCTGCTGCTCCTTGGCTACCTCTTGGCATATGCAAAGGTCTTTGGGAAGGCCACATACTGGGCACATCTCGGAACTCATCTTCTGGTAGTTACCTCCACAGAATATATGAACTCATTCCTCGCCATCACGTTCGGTCCTGCAAATGAGTCAGTCTCCTAGCAGCCTTGATATCAATAAGGTAAATAGATATTGGTGGCCCCGGAGCTGCTTTTAAAGCCCATCCTTAAAAAGAACGGGCAGGTTCACCTCTTCACCTCCCTAAGCCTCCTCGCGATCACCTCTGAGAGGAATACGGCGAGAGCCGTAAAAAGGAGGATCCACCGTCTGCTGACCCTCTTCTGAATCGTGATCACACTTCTCTCTCTCGCCTCCTCGACGAGATCTCTCGCCACCTCCGGCTCAGAGAAGACCATCCCGCCGTTCGACATGATCAACCTGGGGAGGTCGGGGTTGAACCCGACGAACCTGAACTCGAGGGGGTAGTTCACGGCTATCCCGCGATCTCCGACCGTGTATATCCCCCGCTTCTCGGGTGTGACGACCGCCACGTACCGGTTCTCGCCCACCTTCTCCACCTGCCCAGGCCCGATCTTGGGGGGGCTTCCGCTCGTTATGGCGATCTCGAGGGGGGTCCCCAGCCAGCCGTCCTCGGCGTCGATCCTCCCGGACTCGGGCCTCGGGTCGCCGACCGCCCAGTTCACAGTCCTGGATACGAGGATCGAGTTCTTGGCGGAGTAGACCTCCGGGGCCCAGGCCGACCCGTCGTCGGAGGTGAAGGCGCAGACCCTACCCAGACCGTACCTCCAGACCGTGAGGATCGGCTTTCCGTCGAGCATCACCACCAGTCTCTGCCCCCCCGACTTAGGGGTGACGTCGTTGAACCCGGTGGCGTTGGCGGATAGGTTCAGCTCAGAGGTTATGTAGTGTTTCGGATTCAGGATCATAAGGGCGTAGCCTCCGGCCGGGATCTCCTCCTCTTCGGGCAGCTCCAGCTCTTCTGGCCTCTCTTCGGCCCTGATGGCGACGGAGCTCGGGTAGACGGCGGGATGGTACTCGGCCCCGCTTCGAGCGGCCAGATCTCTGAACCCTCCCGGTGCGTCCTCGAAGGACTTCACCTCCACCAGGTGGACCGTCGCATCCATCTCTCTGATCATCCTCACCGACTCCTCGAAGACCTCGGGGTACTCCTTCACCCTGCCGTCGGAGATTATGATCACCTCCCCCTCGCCGCCGCTGGAGTTGAGGATGTTCCTGGCCAGGGCCAGGCCCGTGTCCAGCTGGGTCTCCTCCTGGGCCCCGGGCTGGGGGGAGAGGCTCGATATCCGATCGGAGATCATGATCTCTTTTCCGACGATGGGCGTGGGGGTGAATACGACGAAGGCCTCAGTCCCGAAGACGACCAGGGCGACCCGGTCGTCCCTGAACTCGGGCGACCTGAGGAACTCTATGGCCAGGGCCTTCTCGTAGTCGAGGAAGGTGGAGCCTCCGATCGACATCTCCCTCCGGGTGCTTCCGGAGATGTCCATGATGATCACTGTCGTCTTCCCCCCCTCGAAGATGCTGGGGACCGACTTCACCGGCAGTACCTCCTCCAGGCTCGTGTTCCTGTAGTCTCCGAAGTCGTAGGCGTCCTCCCCCCCCACCACCACCAGGCCGCCGCCGTTTCTGACGTAATCCTTCAGGCCGGAAAGTTCGGGATAGTAACTCTGGTCGTCCAGGACCACGGCCTTGTACCTCTTGCCTCCGGGACCGAGCTGTTCCTGCCTGAAGGTGGCTGTGGTGGTGAGCCTGTACTGCTCGGATAAGACCTCCGAGAGGGGGGACTCTCCGTCGGCGACCAGGAGGATCTCGGGCTTGGGGACGACGTAGACCGCCTTAGTGTACCGGTCGTTCTCCCTCCGGACGTCCTGGGGGAAGCTCGTCGTCGCCTCCAGGAGGTGGGTTCCCGTCGACGAGAACCGGTGGGACATCTTGATGGAGGTCGACCTCCCCTCCCCCGAGACCTTGTCCTGATAGATGACCGATCCGTCGGCCCTGACGGTGAGAAGGCCCTCAAACCCGGCGCGCGCGCTTCTCACGATGACGGTGAAGGGGTAGTCTCCCCCGAGGACGGCCGTGTTCGTCCCCGAGATCTCGACGCTGCAGTCGTCTCTCACCGGCTCCATCTCCAGGGCGAAGACCGTCGAGTTCGCAGACCTCGCCAGGGAGAGGGCCTCTTTCAGGTCCCGGCCCGCGTTGCTGTAGCCGTCGGTGACCAGAAGGAGGGCTCCGCCCTGCTGGGCGTACTGGAGGATCTTGTCGCCGAGGGGGCTCGCCGTCCCGGAGAAGGTTCTGATCTGGGAGTTGGGGATCTCCGCCTGGACCCTCTCGGCGGCCTCCCGGTCGAAGATCTCCGTCGAGGCGGTGAGGTCCGAGACGACGGTAATGAGGGGGCGTCTGGTCTGGGTCGTCTCGGTCACGGTGACGTAGGGGTTTGCGAGGGCGACGACCAGAAGGCAGAATATGGCCGTCCTGCTCAAGACCAGTAGCCTGTTTCTCTTCCACCTCAGGCTAGCTATCCCTCCGATCAGGATCAGGGGGACGAGCAAGAGGAGGCGGGGCTCGGAGAAGTAGAGGCCCTCCATCAAGCCTCCCGCCTCCTTCGGATTATCAGAAGCTCAAGGACGATCAGAGCTGCGGCGACGAGGACGAGCCATGGGGAGAGGTCTCTCTCGATCACCTTCTCGGAGGTCCTGCCGCCGGCGAAGGTTCCCAGGTTGAGGGTCTCCCCTTTTGCGAGGTTTGACTCGACGGGGTCGTACATGTTGGCAGCGAGGGTTCTGCCCTGGAACCTATAGACTCCGACTCGATCGAGGAGGAGGACGTCGGTCTCGATCCTCCCGCCCGGAGCGTTCACCTGGATAGTCTCCCCGAGCCTCACGATCTCGCCGGTCCTGCGATTCGATTCGGAGGCGTCGGGGATGCTCGTCAGCCAGCCGATCATCTCGTACCAGAATACTGGGTACTCGGGCCTCTGATAGAAGTCGGACCTATCAGAGGAGAGGCCCATGTAGACGGCGGTGCCGCCCCCGAGCCTCCAGTATGATATGACCGGGACGGCGTTCGCCTCGGCGATAGTAACAGAGCCGGGGCGGGCCGTGGCCAAAAGATGGCTGTACAGCTCCACCTCGTCGAGGTGGAGATCCTCGGCGAAGACCGGGTTTCTCGTCCATAGGGGGGCGGAGTCGTTGGCGACGCCCGATATTCTGACCGGGAGATACTCGGGGCTGGCCGAACCGTTCGAGGCGACGTATACGATCTTGCCGCCGTCGTAGACGTACCGGTTCAGCTCGCCGTCGACCGTCCCGTTCTCTACGACCACGACGTCGAAACCGGCGTAATCGCCGCGCCTCTCAACCTTGAGATTGGGGATCGATCTCAGGGCCGCGAGGACCGGCCCCTCATCGCCGAGGTAGAGGATCCTCTTCGCCCCCAGCTCCGGGGCGTATACGAAGGCTCTATCGTCGGAGGAGATGGCGTCCTCGAGATCCAGGGTCACAGAGCTGATGCCGGGAAAGGCGTCGAAGGTGAGGTAGTGGTCGCCCCCGGATTCGATGGTCACGCTCCGGCTGGTGGTGCCGCCGGGCCCCTCGATCCTGATGGGGACCGTCCTTTCAGGGCCGTAGTTTCTGATGAGACAGGTGTAGTTGAGGGCAGCGCCGGAGTCGACGATCCAGCCGCCGACGATCCCCAAGTTCTCGCCCTCGCCGCCGGAGTCGACGAAGACGACCCCCGTACCCTCCCCCTCGATCAGCCTCCTCGTGACCTGGGGGTCGTCGCCGGTCCAGCTCACAAAGTCGGAGACGACGAGGATCGAGCCGCCCTCGGCCCCCAGGAGGCTCTTTGCCATCATCATCCCGGCCGAGAGGTCTGCGGAGACCGCCCTCGGGGAGAGTGAATCGATGGTCGTCCTGACTTGCTCGCCGTTCCCCTCTCTGAGGGCGACGATGGGGATATTCTCTGCGATGACCATGCTCGTCCGATCCTGACCGGAGGCGTATCGGAGGACGATCTCCTCCGCCTCTTCGAAGCTCGCCTCCATGCTGGCGGAGAGGTCGACGACGACGACCAGGTGCTCTCCCTGGGTCCCCCTCGCCTCTGTGAAGGGGCCGGCGGCGGCGAGGACGAGAAAGACGATCACCAGGAGCTGGATCCAGAAGAGGGGGTCTGTGATCAGCCGGTTGAGGGCGGCGGTGGGCTTAGCCTCCCCCTCCCTTACGAAGGCGGTCGACGGAAAGAGGAGGTCTTTGGGCCGAGGACGGATCATGTAGAGTAGGATCAGGGGGATGGCGCTCAAGAGACCCAGGAGGGCGAGGGGGGTGCTGAAGGGCATCGACGACTCTTCGCTCGGGAGCGAGAAAAGGTTTACGCAAAGGTGGGCGCGGCCTCTGCGCCAACATTCTTAATACGGTTGAGGATCATACTGCTGCTAGATCCTGCTCATCGAGGTGCCAGACAATGGTCAGCGTCATGGAAGTTTATCAGCTTCTGCCCAAGACAAACTGCAAGAAGTGCGGCCTTCCCACCTGCATGGCCTTCGCCGTCGAGCTTCTGGGGAAGAGGAAGGCGATCGAGGACTGCACGCCGCTGGTGGAGGAGCCGAAGTACGAGAAGAAGCTCACAGATCTGAGGGAGCTTCTCGAGCCGCTTCTGAGCGCCGATTCCTCCGAGACGGGGATGGTGATCCACACCGAGAAGTGTTATGGGTGCGGAAACTGCGTTGTAGCCTGTCCCGTGAACGTCGCCAACGACCCAAAGGGAACGGCTATCGGCAGGGGGCCGGTCAGCGGCAGAGCGATCTTGATGGTGGAAGACGGCGTAGTAAAGTGCATCAACGTGGACGAGTGCAGGCGGTTTGGAGACGAGAAGGTCCTCTGCAACGCCTGTATCGTGACCTGTCCGAGCAAAGCGATCGAGTTCATCTAGGTGGTGTCAATGGCGTTCTGTACAGGCTGTTCTCTGCTCTGTGACGATATAGAGGTCGATTTTGATGGGGGGGAGGTCAAGAAGACCCTGAACCTCTGCAGGAAGGGGCGGGCCCATTACGACTCCCTCGGTGTCGACAGGCTCTCTTCTGCCGTCGACGGGACCGCGGCGAAGATCGACGACTGCATATCGGCGGCCGCCGAGATCCTGGCGGGGGCGAAAGCCCCCCTCATCTTCGGATGGGGAAACTCTACCCTGGAGGCTCAGAGGGTGGGGGTCGAGCTCGCAAAGAAGCTCGGTTCCGCCATCGACGACCCCTCATCTTACTCTCAGGGTATCATAACCGAGAAGATCCTAAAAGGAGAGGTTCCGACCTGCACCTTCGACGACATAAGAAACTTCGCCGATGTATCCATCTTCTGGGGGGACGATCCCTCCAGCAGCCATCCCCGCCACCTCTCGCGGTTCTCCTACTTTCCCCGGGGCGAGAAGAGGCAGAGGGGGTACGAGGAGGACCGGGAGGCGATCGTCGTCGACGTCAGGAAGTCGCCGACGGCTCAGATCGCCGCCGACGGCTTCTTCAAGGTCCCGCCCGGAGGGGACCCGGGCTTCGCCGAGGCTCTGATGGCGGCCCTCGGAGGCAAGATCCCCAAGGTCGAGGATAAGAAGAGGGTGCTGAACCTGGCGACTAAGCTGCGAAAGGCGAAGTTCGGGGCGATCTTCACCGGTATGGGGCTCGCCCACTCGACGGGAGGGGATCTGGACTGGTTCCTCTCCCTGGTGGGGAGGCTGAACGAGATCACCCGGTTCAGCGTCGTGCCGAGCCTCGGTGAGTACAACACGAGGGGGTTCAACCAGACCCTCTTCGACGAGACCGGCCACGTCAACTCCGTCTCCTTCAAGGATGGGGTCGACCACGGTCCCGAGTTCGGGATCGCGAGGCTTCTGGACTCCTGCGACGCCGTCATGGTGATGGGTTCTGACCCCGCGGCCGCCCTTCCCGCGTCGCTCGCAAAGAGGCTTGCGCAGATACCGGTGGTGGCAGTGGGGGCCCACAGGACCGTCACCTCTGACCTCGCTAGGGTGACGATACCGATGGCGATGGCCGGGCTTGAGGCCAGAGGGGCGGCCCTCCGGACTGACGGGATGAAGGTCGAGTTCGACTCCCTGGTCGATTCGGAGCTGCCCGCCGATTCAGAGGTGGGGAAGAGGATACTGGAGGCGGTCTAGATGGCGTCTGAGGAGAAGGAGGTGGCGGTGGTCACCTACAGGGGGATCTTTCAGGAGGTGGAGGAGGCACTGGGGATCCACGGAGATCGGTACCGAGAGGAGAGCGCCGTCGTCGAGCTGGACGGGGGCGACGCGAAGGAGCTGGGGGTTGAGGCTGGCCGTAGGCTCCATGCGGAGACCGGCTCTGGGGAGGTGGTGGTGGTGGCGAAGGTCAGCGAGGAGCCCCATCCTGGGATCGCCTTCATGCCCGCGAGCCCCTGGTCCGCCCAGCTCCTATCCGGTGAGGTGGGCGAGGACGGGATCCTGAAGCTGAAGAGGTTTGTGGCCCGGATCTCGGCCTCCGATGAGGAGGTCACCACCCTCGAGGAGATCACAGAGAGGATCGGATCGTCCTGAAACTCGGGCGAGGAGGTGCCGAGATGAATCTGATATCGATAGCCGACCTCTCAGCAGAGGGGATCCTGGAGGTTTTAGACAGGGCCGACGAGCTGAAGGAGAGAAGGGGCGATCCCGCCTTCCGTTCGGTTCTGGCGGGAAAGAGCCTGGCCGCCATCTTCGAGAAGCCGTCGACCAGGACGAGGGTCTCCCTGGAGGTGGCGATGACCGACCTGGGGGGGCACGCCCTCTACCTGAGCGGCAAAGACCTCCAGCTCGGCCGGGGAGAGACGATCCCCGACACTGCCCGGGTCCTCTCCCGGTTCGTCCACGGCATCGCGGCCCGGGTACGTAGCCACTCGACGATCGTGGAGCTAGGCCGCCACTCGGCGGTCCCGGTGATAAACGCCCTCTCCGACCTCGAGCACCCCTGCCAGATCCTGGCGGATCTGATGACGATGAGGGAGAGGTTCGGCCGACTTTCAGGGCTGAAGGTGGCCTGGGTTGGGGATGGAAACAACGTCTGCAACTCGACGATCCTCGCCTCAGCCCTGATGGGGATGGAGATGAGGGTCGCATCCCCTCCCGGATACGGGCCAAACCGTAAAATACTAGATCTGGCTGAGAGTCTTGGCGGTGGCGTCGCTGTCGTCGCCGATCCCGCAGAGGCGGTCTGTGGCGCCGAGGTCGTCAGTACCGATACCTGGATCTCGATGGGCGACGAGGCTGAGGCGGCCGAGAGGCTCGCGGCCTTCGGACCCTACCAGGTCAACTCCGACCTCCTCGCCCACGCGAAGCCCGAAGCCATCGTGATGCACTGTCTTCCTGCCCACCGGGGCCAGGAGATAACAGACGAGGTGATGGACGGGCCCAGCTCTGCGATCCTGGACCAGAGCGAGAACCGGCTCCACTCGGTCAAGGCGGTGCTGGAGTGGCTTCTGGTCTGAGGCCGTCGCCGTCCGTCTCGCAGCGTTAAGATGATATTCGAAAAGCGGGGGTTGCCAAGCGGTCAAAGGCGCAGGGCTTAGGACCCTGTCCTGAAGAGGTTCGTGGGTTCGAATCCCATCCCCCGCACCAAACACCTTTTCTTGGTATTACACCGTTGAAGACGGCGCGATCCTCCGGAGGACAGAGGAGCTCCATGCCGAGGGGTTGGACTCCGAGGAGGCGAAGGTTTCGCCGGGATTGATGGAGTTCATCTTTAGGTAGATTGCATCAAAATATTTTTCTTGAATTAGTATATTTATCCAAGATGGCGGCGAGGAGATGAAATTAAAACCGATTTTGTGGGTGGTGCTTGGTGATCTCTGCCCTCGATGATCTCATACGATTTTTGAAGAGCTATCTCGTGCAGGACCATCAGGCGGCTGCTTATACGCTCGGTAAGATAGGCGATACAAAGGTGGTCGATCCTCTCATCAACGCTCTGAACGACGATGACTGGAGGGGTCGATCGACGACTGCCCATGCTCTCGGTCGTACAGGCGATGCTAAGGCTGTCAATCCTCTAATCGTGGCGCTCAGGGATGAGACTAAAGGGGTCTTGATGGAGGGCCGTCGAAGCTCTTAGCAGGATTGTCGATATAAGAGGGGTCGAGCCGCTTATCGAAGCTCTGAAAGACGATCACAAGTACGTTCGCCGTAATGCTGCTATTGCTCTCCGTCGGATTGGTGATTCACGAGCAGTCGATGCACTGACTCGTGTAGGATCGAGTGGCAAAGAGTCGCTGGTCCGAGAGGCTGCTGCCGAAGCACTGGAGAGGCTGGGGGCCAGTTAGCCATTTCTTTTCTCATTTCTTTTCTCCAAGCCCCTCTCCCCTCCTCCAGCGAGTTTTTCAGGCCGAATTCAAACGACGAACCTTTCGTAGAATTTCCGCATGTAGCCCTGGTCCCTCTAGAATATCGTGGATTTCTATCCATCCATTGGTTGCAGGTATCCGATAGGAGATCCATCTGCCAGTACAATCACCCGACCATTAGAGTTCAGCGCCAGGGATAAGTTATGTCCCATCAAAACCGGATAGGCAGCTGTGTCATTCATGATTGCAAAGCAGATCTGGTTTGGAATGGTCTTCTCTCCGACTGCCTCATCACTGAGGAATGAGGACAATTCTTCAGACTGCCGTCGTTCTACCCAAGAAAGTCCCCCTGTCCACGCAGACCCCATCCCAACCTCAAAACGGGCCTCTGCTGATTCCTCGCCTGGTCGGCTCTCTATATCCGCAGTTGGGGGAAAGTTCTCGATATCCATTGCGTCTCCAACCTCATCACACACGGCACCTATGGATAAGCATAGAAAAGCCGCTATCAGAATTTTTATGTCGGTCATCTTCTGTTGGCCTCCTTCATGGTAATGATCATACGCAATAAGATAAGGTTTGTCTTTCGGTCCCAGCTCAAACGAAAGCGTCGTATCCTCCTTGTAACTCTTCAGCCGATGATCGATGTCGGCCTTCAAGTAGGCTATGATACCGGTACATTTTTCTCAGTTGATGACTTAGATAACATACGGTGATTTTGGATGGCACTGCGCAAGAAGTTACTAAAGGCGCTGGTTCTAATCGGTCTGAGCCGAGCTATCGCCCTCCTTAAAAAGATATATAAACGGCGGCGTTAAATCCCCTTCAGAACGGGCAGAAGAGCCGCAGGATCCCGAAAGTCTTTATCGAGAATTTTCATAAGTTGGGCCCGGACGCAGAAATCACTACCCTTGGCCTCAAATGGCCTGCAAAATTCGATTCGCTATGAAGGAAACCTGCTGGAAAGATACGGCTAAGTACAGCTATCGCCCACGGCGGAAAAGATGGCCACCCCTATACCGTCTCGACCGCGGTACCTTCGACCACTCGATAACCACCCTGAAAGAGGCGGTGGAGGGCGCGAAGCTGGAGAGAAGGGAGAGGTACGACGCCATTCGCTGGCTGAAGAGGTACGCTGGCGGGGATTCTGGATGACGATGCGGAATGAGTGTAAAATATAATAAAACATAATAAAATAAAACAAAACAGTGGCAGTCCTCATCCCGATTCGGTCTCGGGGAGGTAGTCGGTCCGGACGGGCGAGAAGATCTCCACGGCGACCGAGTCCTCCAGGATCCGGGCACCGTGTTCGACGTCGCCCGGTATACACCAGCTGTCGCCCGGCCCCGCCTCCAGCTCTTCGTCTCCGATAAAGAGCAGTATTCTGCCCGAGACCAGATATCCGGTCTGCTCCTGGGGGTGGCTGTGTCTGGGAAGGTGGCTTCCCTCCGATAGCCTGAACTCGGTGAGCAGAGCCTCTTTTCCGTAGACCAGGGTCTTCTGGCGTATCCCCTCCAGGGCCAGTTTATATCCGTCATCTCGGCGCTTGTAAAACAACGCTTGAAACCTCCTCTGTCGGTCGGCCGCATCCGCAGCCGTTAGAGGGATCGAGGGCGGAATGGGGGAGACGGAAGGGAGGGGGGTTGGGGGTTCAGCCCGCCCCCAGCCTCTCCAGAGCCTCGGCGGCCACCTCCCGGACCGCCTCGCTCTCGTCCTCTCTGGCCCGGTCGGTGAGGGACCCCACCGCTCTCGGGTCGCCTATCCTGCCCAGAGCCTGGGCCGCCCTCCACCGGACGCCGTAATGCTCGTCCTCCAGGGCTTTGATGAGACGGTCGACCGCCCGGGGATCTCCGATCCTGCCCAGGGCCTCGGCAGCCGCCTCCCTGACCCACCGGTCCTCGTCCTTGGAGGCCAGATCAGTCAGCTTCTCTGTAGTCCTGGAATCGGATAACCGGCCCAGGGCCCAGGCGGCCTGGCGTCGGACCATCCCCTCCTCGTCTTTGAGGGCCTCGGTCAGAGGCTCTATCGCCCTCGAATCGCCTATGCTGCCCAGGGCGGGGGCGGCCTGCCATCTGACGCCCCAGTCCTCGTCTTTGAGGGCTTCTGCTAGGGGCTCTATCGCCCTCGAATCGCCTATGCTGCCCAGAGCAGAGGCGGCCGCTTGGCGGACCATCACATCCTCGTCCCCCAGGGCCTCGATGAGGGGCTCGACTGCTCGAGGGTCGGCCATCCTACCGAGAGCGGAAGCTGCCACCTGGCGGACCCGGGGGGACTCGTCGTTCAGAGCTCTTATGTGATCTTCTATTATTGACATCTCAATCCTCCACAAAAGGGGCCCACTCTCGTCTCCCTCACCGGCCCGTCGGTATCGCCTATCAAGTAATCTATACTGACATCAACCGTGAAGAACGTTTCTGTCCTCCCCAACCTCGTTCCCCTCCCCGGAGGGTGGACGATAAAGGTTCGCCAGCCTTAGATCGGATTTCACCTCGCTGAGATGCTTCGTGGTCGACAGGCCGGTGGGAACCCCGATCGGAGGGTGAAGCGCAAAGAGAAATTCTGCCGAAGATCCTGGGATCTTGGTCGCAAGCCTCCGGGCTCGGTAGTCTCTCCATTTTTCGAGATGGGAAACGTATATCAGCAAGTTTGGGCATAGCCTCGCCAGGTGTTCTGATTTGGCTTCATCCAAACTTCCCATAATCGTAACCTGTGGGCTGCCCTACGCCAACGGCCCCTGTCACATCGGCCATCTGAGGACCTACGTCCCCGCCGATATCTACGTGAGGGGGCTCAAGAAGATGGGCGAAGAGCCCATATTCATCTGCGGATCCGACTCTCACGGAACTCCCATCGTCGTCAACGCCGAGGAGAGGGGAACCACCCCTACGGAGCTGGTGACCCGATACCACGATCACTTCGATGACGTCTTCAAGCGGATGGAGGTGGAGTTCGACTATTTTGGAAATACCGACGACCCCTCAAACCACCGCCGAACGCGGTCGATAGTCAGCGCCCTGATGGAGGAGGGGTACGTCTACCCTCAGGAGATCCCGCTGGCCTACTGTCCCTCATGCGACCGGTTCCTCCCCGATCGGTACGTAGAGGGGATCTGTCCATACTGCAGCTCTCCTGCCAGGGGCGACGAGTGCGACCAGGGCTGCGGCCGCCACCTGGAGCCCGGCGAGATCAAGGAGCCCCTCTGCAAGGTCTGCGGAGGCGAGGCTGAGTACAGGACCCAGAGGCACTACTTCTTTCGGCTCTCGGCCTTCAGCGACTTCCTGATCGAGCATCTCGAGGGGCTGGGAGGGACCGCGAACGCCAGAAACTACGCCCTCGAATGGGTCAAGCAGGAGCTGAAGGACTGGTGCATCACTCGAAACCTCGAATGGGGCGTCAAGTTTCCGGGGCAAGAGGATCTCGTAGTCTACGTCTGGGTGGACGCGCCCATCGGCTACATATCCTTCACCGAGGAGTGGGCGAAATGGAAGGGAGAGAGCTGGGAGAGGTACTGGAGACAACCGTCTCGGATCGTACACTTCATCGGAGGCGACATCGTCTACCACCACTGCATCTTCTGGCCCGCGATGTTGAAGGGGGCCGGCTACACCCTCCCCAGCGCCGTCGTAGCCAGCGGGATGCTGAAGATCGAGAACAAGACCTTCTCCAAGAGCCGGGGCTACGTGGTCTGGGTGATCGACGACTACCTGGAGAGGGGGCTCCACCCAGACCTTCTGCGCTACTACCTCGCCTCCTATACATCTCATACCAAGGAGCTGAACTTCTCCTGGACGATCTTCGCCGAGAAGGTGAACGGCGAGCTGGTGGGGGCCATGGGCAACTTCGTCAACCGGGCAGTCACCTTCACCTCCAAGAACTTCGATCGATCTGTCCCCGAGGGCGACCTGGACCCGGAGGTGATGGCGAAGATCGGGGAGGTCCTCGCCGAGGTGAAAGCGGCCCTCGCCGAGTACGAGTTCAAGAAGCTCGCCGACGGCGCCATGTCCCTCGCAGACTACGGGAACACCTACTTCCAGGCGAGCGAGCCCTGGAAGCTCGCCAAATCCGACCGGGAACGGTGCGGGGCGGTCTTGAGAAACTGCCTCCAGATCGCAAAAGCCCTCGCGATCGTATTCCAGCCGGTGATGCCGGCGAAGATGGAGTCGGCCTGGAGACAGCTGGGGCTGGAGGGGACTGCGGCAGAGGCGCTATTCGACGACGCCCTCGTCCCCCTGGAGGCGGGAAGAGAGCTCGGAGTCCCCGAGCACATCTTCGAGAAGATGGACGAGGCGGTCGTCTCGGGCCTAGACGAGGTCTTCAGGGAGAGGATAGCCGCCATTGAAGCGAAGAAGGACGAGAAGAAGGGTGAAGAGAAGATGAACTTCATAAAGTTTGAAGATTTCAAGAGCCTCGACATAAGGATCGGGGAGGTCAAGGCGGCGGAGAGGATAAAGGGGTCCGATAAGCTCCTCCGCCTGATCGTCGATGCGGGGTCGGAGGAGAGGCAGATCGTGGCGGGGATAGCCATGACCCACAGCCCCGAAGAGCTGGTGGGCCGAAAGATCGTCGTCCTCGCCAACCTCGAGCCTGCCAAGCTCTTCGGCGTCGAGTCCCAGGGGATGCTTCTGGCAGCAGACGTGGGAGACTCGGCCGTGCTTCTGGCCCCGGAGAAGCCGGTCCCTCCAGGAACGAAGATCCGTTGAGACGGCAGGATCGGCCGGTAACGGCTGAAGGCCGCATGAGATGAACTTTCACCAAGAACGATATGCCAGATTCGAGAATGCGAGATTCGAGATTCGCCAAGGTTAAACGATAGAGGAGGTCCAAATATTGCTCCAGATTGAAAACTTATCCAAGGTCTACCATATCAAAGGTCGCGGGGTTGAGGCCCTGAAGGGCGTGAGCTTCACCGCCGAAGAGGGCGAAATCCTGGGAATTGTGGGAAAGAGCGGAAGCGGCAAGAGTACTCTCATGAAGATCCTGCGCGGCGTCGAGAGCTTCGACACCGGGAAGATCGAGATCGACGGCCTCGAGATCGCGCCCGACTCGGGGCCTGAGACTGTGAAGAGGCAGAGGGCGGTCACCGCCATCCACCTCCAGAGGGACTTCGGCCTCTGGACCGAGTCGGCCCTGAACAACGTGGCAAAGCGGGTCTATTCTCGCAAGACCGGTTACGAGACGATCCCGACCAAGTACGACCTCGAGTACGAGGAGGTGATGGCGGAGGCGATGGAGTACCTGAAGCTGGTGGGGCTGGATAAGAAGGCGAAGCAGCTGGCCACGATACTGAGCGGCGGCGAGAAGCAGAGGCTCTTGATCGCAAGACAGCTCGCCAAAAAGCCGAAGCTTCTCCTCCTGGACGAGCCGGCCACCATGGCCTGCCCGGCGACGAAGCAGGAGGTCCTCGACGCCATCAGAAACGTCAACAGAGAGCTTGGGATCACCACCGTCGTCGTATCCCACCTCCCCGAGGTCCACAGGTACCTGGCTGATAGAATGATCTGGCTGGACGGGGGCGAGATCCGGGATGAGGGGGATCCCGGGGTGGTCCTGGATAGGTTCCTGTCCCTCCTCGGCGAGGCCGACCCCCTGGTGCCGAGACCCGACGCCCCTCCTGCCATCAGGGTGGTGGGCCTCAGCAAGAGAAACTACCTCGTCGGCACCGGCGAGGTTCTCAGGATCGAGGACCTGAACCTGGATATAAGAGAGGGCGAGATCACCTCCCTCATAGGATCGAGCGGCGCTGGAAAGACCACCCTCCTCAAGATCATCCAGGGTCTGACCCGGCCCGACGAGGGCTCCGTCCTCTACAAGCTCGGAGACTCATGGGTCGATATGGTGGAGTACTCGAGGAAGAGGATGGAGGTGAGGAGGAACATCGGGATAATGTACCAGGAGTTCGCCCTGGCTCCCGGCGAGACTATCCTGGAGCAGATCGGCTACAAGCTCGGGGTAAAGGGACAGGACGTCATCGAGTACGCGAGGGAGATGGCTGCCGACCTCGGCATAAGCGAGAAGGTCCTGGACGTGATCTACACCCTCACCGACATGACCGAGGAGGACGCGAAGGGGGTCTTGGAGAAGCTCGACCTCAGCACCGAGGTCTTCGGTGAGCTCTTCCCGCGGTTTCCAGCGACGGAGGCGAAAAAGTATGCAGAGCCCGTCTTCGGAGTTCTGGACCTGGACCTCTCGGTCCTCGATAAGTACCCCCACCAGCTCAGCGGCGGCGAGAAGGTGAGGGTCTCTCTCGCCCTTATCATGGCGTCAAACCCCAAGATCCTCATCCTCGACGAGCCCTTCGGAGACATCGACCCCATAACTCTCCGGGGCGTAGCGAACGCCGTAAAGCGGATCAACGCCGAGTTTGAGACCACCATCCTCCTGGTCAGCCATCACGTCGACTTCGTCAGGGAGATATCCCACAGGGCGGTTTTGATCGACAATGGCGCGATCTTCATGGACGGCGACCCGGCCGATGTCTGCGACGTCTTCGTCTCTCGGTGCGACGCCTCCTACCTAAAGCCCCCTTCCCCGAAGATGGCTCCGACGGGGAAGGCTTGAAGGTGGATCTTATGGACGGAGAGATCGGTGAGATCTACGACCAGATATCTGGTCAGATCTCGCCCCAGGAGTTCGAGCAAAAGGTGGAGGAGAAGGTCCAGCTGATGGGCGAGCTCTGCGACCGGAGGACGGCGGCTATGCTCGTCGCCCGGGAGTTTGGGGAGGTGGAGCTGAAGATCGACCGGGTCAGGCCCGAGACCGGCAAGGTCACCTTCGTCGGAAAGATCCTCTCCGTCTCCGAGGTCCACGAGTTCCCTCGAAGCGACGGATCCGTCGGCAGGGTCGCAAACCTCGCCATCGGCGATGAGACCGGGACCGTCCGGGTCGTCCTCTGGGACGAGCTCGTCGAGCCGGTGGCGAGAGGCGAGCTGGCGGTCGATCAGACCTTCAGGATCAGAGGCTTCACCAGAGAGGGGTACTTCGGGACCGAAGTGACCGTCGACCGGGGCGGTCTCGAGGAGGTGGAGGTCGAGATCCAGGCGAGGGTCGAGCCTTTCAAGATCTCCGAGATCAGGGCCGATATGGGGGATATAAACATCCTCGCTCGGGTCGTCGACGCCGGAGTAGTCCGGGAGTTCGCCCGGCGGGACGGCTCCGCGGGGAAGGTCCGGTCCGTCACCCTGGGCGACGACTCGGGGAAGATCAGGCTCACCCTCTGGAACGAGAAGGCGGAGATGGATCTTCGGGAGGGCGAGAGCCTGGAGGTGATCAACGCCCTCTCTCGGGAGAGGTACGGCCAGGTCGAGATCCAGGCTGGTGGCTACTCGGTGGTGAGGAAGAGCGACGCCGTCGTCGAGTACGAAGAGAAGATCACCCAGATATCGGATCTCCTGCCGGGATCGATCTACAGCATATCCGGCTTCGTCACCGGCCTCGGCGAGGTCCGGGAGTTTGAGCGGGACGACGGGACCGTAGGGAGGGTCGCGAACATCTATGTCTCCGACGACTCTGGAAGGGTGAGGGTAGCCCTCTGGAACGACCACGTCCGGCTGATCGACGACCTCGACCTCGGCTCTAGAATCGAGCTCGTCGACTGCCAGGCGAGGGACGGCTGGAACGGCGAGCTGGAGGTCGGCTGTGGATGGAGCACCAAGGTTACTTTCGCCCCGCCCGGGTAAAGGGGTTAAAGTCGAGAAGGTCTCTTTGTCCATTCAGGATTTGGTGAAATATGGCTGAAGTATTACTGGAAGATCTCTCTGGGGTTGGTCCGGCGACGGCGGAGAAGCTGAGGGAGGCGGGATTTAACAGCGTCGAGGCTCTGGCGGTTGCCTCCCCCGCGCAGCTTGCGGCCTGCGCCGACGTCGGCGAGTCGACGGCGGCAAAGATCATAGCCTCCGCCCGGGAGGCCGCGGACATCGGGGGATTTGAGACCGGCGACCAGGTGATGGAGAGGAGAAAGCTCGTCGGCAAGGTGACCACCGGCAGCGAGACCTTCGACGCCCTGATGGGCGGGGGGTTTGAGACCCAGTCGATAGTGGAGCTCTACGGCGAGTTCGGGTCCGGCAAGACCCAGGTGGCTCACCAGGTGGCGGTCAACGTTCAGCTCCCTCTTGAGATGGGGGGCCTAGACGGCTCCGTGATAATAATCGATACCGAGAACACCTTCAGGCCCGAGAGGATCATCCAGATGGTGGGAGGCCTCCCCCCATCCGAGGACCCGGACAACCCTTGGGACCCCGAGGAGTTCCTGAAGAACATCCACGTTGCGAGGGCCTACAACTCAAACCACCAGATACTCCTCGCCGAGAGCGCCCTGGACCTGGCCGATAAAATGAAGAAATCTGGAAAGCCGGTGAGGCTTCTCATAGTCGACTCGCTGACGGCCCATTTCCGGGCGGAGTACGTCGGCCGGGGAACCCTCGCCGACCGGCAGCAGAAGCTCAACAAGCACCTTCATGCTCTGATGCGGTTTGCAGACCTGAACAACGCTGTAGTCCTGGTGACAAACCAGGTCATGGCAAAGCCCGACGCCTTCTTCGGAGACCCCACCAAGCCGGTGGGAGGTCACATCGTCGGCCACACCGCCACCTTCAGGATATACCTGCGAAAGTCCAAGGGCGAGAAGAGGATCGCAAGGCTGGTGGACTCGCCGAACCTCCCCGACGGCGAGGCGGTCTTCTCCGTGACCACAGCGGGGCTATTGGATTGATCCGGGCCGTCGCCCTCGACATCGACGGGACTCTCACCGACATGAGGAGGCACCTCTCCCCCCTGTCGGTGGAGGCCGTCCAAGATCTGAACTCCCGGGCCCAGATCATCCTGGTCTCGGGGAACGTCCACTGCTTCACCAGGGCCGCGGCGGTCCTGCTGGGGACGAGCAGGACCTTCATCGCCGAGAACGGCGGCCTGGTCTCCTGGGGGGAAGGGCGCCTGGAGCTTTTATCCGACGGCTCGATCTCCGAAGAGGCGTACCGCCGCCTCAATGAGGTCTATTCCCTATCGAGGATGGACTCGCGGTATCGGATGACCGATGTCGTCGTCGAGGCGAACTTCGACCTCGACGAGGCCGCATCCCTCCTCGAAGGTTGGGGGCTGGAGGTGGACCTCGTAGATAGCGGCTTTGCCGTCCACATAAAGGACGGGAGGGTGAACAAGGGCCGGGCCCTCGCCAGGGTGATGGACCGGCTCGGCCTCCGACGGGAGGAGGTCGCGGCGATCGGCGACAGCATAAGCGACCTGCCCATGTTCCAGGTGGCGGGATTTCGGGCGTCGGTCGGGAACGCCGTCTCGGAGCTGAAGGCGGAGTCCGACTACGTCTCGAATGAGCAGTTCGGCGAGGGCTTCTCCGAAATTGTGGATCATATGGTCGATAGAGAGATTTTATGACCTCCATTCAGAGCCAGCCCAGCCCAGATGCCACGCCCAGCCCCACCAACAATCCGCCAGCGCCGATCTTAGCCCCGCGCTCCCAGTTGCGGCGATAATCGCGACCTAACCTTATGCCCGCCCAGGTGAAAAGTACCGAGAAGAAGGCGATGGTTCCCGCTACCGCCATCGGATTTGCCCGCCCCATTCCGAGGCTGAAACCCACCACCAGATTGTCTGCGCTCAGTCCCGCCGCCAGCAATACCAGCTCGTGCCACCGAGTCACCCGCCGCGCAAGTTTCTCGTCCTTGGCGATCTCCTCGTCCTCGCTTTGACGGTGGAGGCCGCCGATTCCCGTGAGCAGGCCCAACCCCACCAGGACCACCGCTCCCACCAGGTTCGTCTGAAGGCCGATCGTCTCCGCGGTGGTTGAGCCCAGCCATATGCCGAGGAGAGGCACGAAAAACTCGAAGAGGCCGAATACGAGCATCACCCGAAAGCGGCGATGTGCCTGCCCCAGAGCCCCCAGGGCCAGAGCCACCGCGAGGTTGTTGGAACCGATTACGGCTCCGAGAACGATAAAGTCGATGAGCGACACAGGAATCCCCAGGGTTTCGATCAACCTTCCATATCCTTCAGAATCCTTGCCCAGTTCGCCTCACAGACGATCCACCAGCCTAGGGTTTCTTTGACAAACTCCCTCGCCGCGGGGCAGAAGGCGTCGACGGCCAGGTGACTGGGCATCTCTTTCAGGGGCGGGTGGAGTGGGTAGCGGGTGCAGGTGAGGGGCCGCGCGGGGTAGATGGTGCACCCTTTATCGGGGTCGTAGAAGGGGCAGGGCTGCTTCAGGGCCCAGACTTTCAGGTCCTTGTCGTATCTGCAGAGGCTCTTGAGCCTCTTTCTCGACCAGCCCAGGTGCTGGCAGATCCTCTCCATATCCACTTTCTTCAGGTAGAGGCCCGCTCCGGGAGTATAGCAGCACCTGCCGCACTCTCTGCACCGAAACCTCTCCCAGAAGAGGTCGACGCCCCAAGAGGTCCCTTCAGGGTCTCTTCGGTCTTTGGCGGGGAGGGGTATGGCGATATCGAAGGGCTCGCTCTCCCCTCGGTCGATGATCTTGTACTGCTCTTCTCGCTTGAGATCCGACCAGTGAGGCCTGGACTTCAGAAGCTTCAGATGATGGCTCGCCCGCTTCTCTTCGACGCAACTTTTGGCGCAGGCGATGAAGCAGAGCCTCTTCGCCTCGGCCAGCCTCTCCTCGGACGAGAGGCTTCGGCGGAGTGTTGGGGGCTTTCTGGGGATGGGATCGCCGTCCTTCATCTCTTCCAGGCGATCTTATCGCCCTTGATCTTGATAATACGCTCTTTCTTCAAAGCCCGGGCGATCTCCTCGGCTGCGGCCGTCCCGTCGACCATCATGACCAGATCCTCCATCTCCTCTTCGAAGGCGAGGTGCTCCCTGAACTCGTCCTGGTCGATCTTCTTTGTGTCCCCCGGCGGATCAAGAAGCCGGTCGATGATCATGCCCATAGAGCATATAACATAGTACTCTTCGACGTGCTCGTCTGCGAACTCGTCATCGACGTTCTTGATCAGGGGCGTCGCCATCTCGTCCAGGCGGACCTCGACCTGCTTTTCGAAACTGATCGCGAGGATGGTCTTTATCAGCTCCTCGTTGGACTCGTCGGCCTCGTCGGGCTCTATCGGGATTCTGAGCAGAGGATCTGGCCCCAGTTCGCCCCGGGAACCGTCCTCGATCTCGATCTTGATCTCGTTGAGCTCGAGAGCGTTCTCCATGAAATGGATCGCCTCGAGCACCTCCAGAAGGTCGGCTGCCCGTCCCATCATCTCCTCGGGCGGGCCGGAGGCCTCATCCAGGGTGGCCGGGTCTCCTTCCAAGAAGCCCGCCATCGCCTCCCTCTTCTCTTTCCAGGACGGGTCCAGCAGGTGAAGATATCGATCTGTGAACTCCCCGGCCTTTGCCTCCTCGGCGAGGACTGCCTTCAAAGCTCCGATATACCGATCGTAAACCTCGAAGTCGTCAATCCGTTCCCGCAGCTCGCTTGCCCTCCCCTCCAGGTAGACCGCGCTATCCACGAAGGCGGAGACGAACGGCTTCAGTTCGACCCTCATCCCTGCCTCTTTTAGATGGGCCGCGATATCCGCGGCCTCAAACTCATCGTACTCTCCGAGCTTGAACATCGAAGGGAGTAGGTCGGAGTTTTATTTAATATGAGTGGCCTGGATTGGGAATTGTGAAGAGAAATGGTCGATGATGGCCCCCCGGCGGGCCAGGGAAAAACGGCGAATAAAAATCGAGATATATTAACGTCAGCCCCTGATATCCTCCCCGGATAGAGCGGGGGGAGAAGCGGCACCTTCGCCGTCTTTCCCCCGGATGCTCCAGCCATCGGCCTGTATCTATCACCTCCGGTACCTTTGATCAAGATGTTCATTCCTTCGCCACGGGGGGCTTCATCAGGAGGAAGGCGACTATTATCCCCAGGATGGCAAAGGCCACCACATACTGGAATACGCCGATGTAGCTGCCGGTGGCGTCTCTGACATATCCAGCGAGCCTGGGCCCGACTATGGCGCCAGCGCCGTAGGCGAGGAACACCATGCCGTAGCAGCGAGGATAGTCGCAGGTCCCAAAGAAGCTAGCAGTGGAGGTGGGCGCGATGGCGAGCCAGCCGCCCAGGCAGCCCCAGAGGATGGCGAAGCTTATGATGTAGACGTAGGTTCCGGTGCTCCCCGGCGTTGCGAACATCATCATGAGGACCGAAGCCAGGGCTATCAATACGAACGAGACCATCGCCGCGTTCCTGGGGGTGAGCTTATCGGTGAGGTTGCCGAAGACCGGCCTTCCGCCGCCGTTGAAGATGGCGAAGAAGCCCACCAGGAAGGTAGCAAGACCCGCTTCGATCTGGACGATTTCAGTTCCTACGGGCTTGGATATCGATATGGCCATAAGGCCTGCAAGGCAACCTATGAAATAACAGATCCACAGCCCATAGAATCCCTTGGACCTCAGCATCTCGCTGCGATTGCATTCGCAGGTCACATGGGCTCCAGGCCTGGGTGCAGGCGGAGTCCAGCCACGGGGTGTCCAGCCCGAGGGAGGGAAGACGAGGGGCATCGAAAGTATGGCGATTATTATCACGAAGGCGATCCCGAAGACTCTGAAGGTATTCATGACGCCGGTGCTGCCGATCAGATAGCCGGCGATGTTCGCGGTCAGCAATGCTGAGAAGCCGAACCCGAGAACCGTCAAACCCACGGCAAGGCCGCGCCTGTCCGGAAACCATCTCGCAGAGACGGCGACGGGGCAACCGTAGGCGATCCCCACCCCGAGGCCGCCTATGATCCCATAAGCGACGTAAAGCCAGGTCACGGACGTGGCCATGGATGCCAAAAACCACCCGAGACCGGTGAGAATCCCTCCCACCAGGGTGATCTTTCGAGGTCCATAAATCTCGATGTACTTCCCGGTCAGGGGCATCGCTATCGCGAAGGCCGCCAAAAAGACCGAGAAGGGCATCAACACCTGGCTGGCGCTGACCTCCATTCCCATTCCGGAGAAGTATTCTGTCAAAGGCCCTACGAAGACACTCCAAGAGTAGATGCTGCCGAGGCACAGGTTGATAACCATGCCCAAAAATACTAGCAGCCATCTTCCCTTTTCGGGTTCCATCCCGTATATTTTCACATCATCACTCATAGGTTCCACACCCAAAACGCAAAGATATCTAATAATTTTTATCTAGTTTTAAAGATCGCGCGCTCGCTAGATAAAATCCAATCTAGATCTATTCTCCCTCCCAGAGGATATCGTTACAAAGATTTAACGAACTAGTTTTTAGGTGCTCCGCATCTATTTAAAATTAGCGCCAATTATCTCGATTATACATTATGCACATCGAATATCGACTTTTTCATGTGCCCTAACAGATCAGATCATATGACGGTTGAGGTCTATTATTACCTCAAGATCCCGCAGGACGACTTCAATGGTTAAAAATTTATATTATTTAGTTCGTCGCGACGCTATTTATATGAGGTCGCATTATGATGAGGATAAGGGTCTTTGATGATAATGCCTTTTATCTTAGAAGGTGAGTTAGAGCTTGGTGAGTTTGGATGATCAGAGAGAATCCGAAAACTTCCTGGAACAATCTCGTATCGATGCCCACCATCGCCAGCACCGCTTACGTTGACGAGGCCGCTACGGTCATAGGAGACGTGAGGATCGGAGAGAGGGTCTACGTCGCTCCCGGAGCATCGGTGAGGGCCGACGAGGCGACGCCGATCATCATCGGGGATGAGTGCAACGTCCAGGACGGCGCTGTATTCCACGGCCTTGAGGGAACGAGGATAGAGCTGGGACGAAAGGTGAGCATCGCCCACGGAGCGGTGGTCCACGGCCCCCTCAAGATCGGTGACGAGAGCTTCGTCGGATTCAACGCCGTCGTCCACGCCTCCACCCTGGGAAAAAAGTGCTTTGTGGGCCATCTGACCCTGGTGCTGGGCGTAGAATTGAGGGACGGATGCTTCGTCCCGCCGGGGGCGGTGGTAGACTCCCAGGAGATGGCCGACGCCCTGGGCCCCGTTCCAGAGAACCTGAGGGGCTTCAACGACGAGGTTGTGGCTGTTAACACCGAGTTTGCAAAGGTCTACCTACTGAAGGAGAAGTCCTGCCGGACCTTTTTTAAGGACGTCAACTCTGTCTGAATAAAGTCAGGACGGGCGCGAGAGCGAATCTCTTGCGCCCAAATTCGTATTTCCGTCCGATCAATCGGAGCCCATAACCGGGTTCATCATCCGATGAAGAACCTCGGCCATATCGGACCTCAGCTTCACCATCCCGTCCTCGCCCTCATCGTACTCCAGGAGGTTGGCCCGGATCAGCTCTGAAGGAAGCTCGGGGCACCGGCCTCGCCGGCAGAGGACGATGGACTCCTTTCCGACGGTATGGGCGATCCCCAGCTCGTACATCACCATGGGGTCGGGGCCCGTCAGGTCGGCCACCACCATCCGCGACCTGCATATATCCCTCCAGATCGACTTCAGCTTATCCTCGTCGCCCCCGAAATCCAGAGCCCTCCGGGGTATGAGGCCGGCCCGCTCCAGGGCGGGCTTTATGGCCTCGTCATAGAGGTCGTCACCCTCGTCGGTGAGGGGCACCAGGATCGAGGCCGTCCGATCGTCTACGATGTAGGAGGCGTGACCGAAGAGGGGCCTGATCTGCATCAAGCTCATGAGATTGAGGGCCCTCTGGACCTCGGACTCGACATGGCTCAGGGCGATCACCCGGAGTATATCCCATCTCTCCCTCTCGCTCTGGTCGAGGACCACCCGGGGGAAGACGATCATCAGGGGGTCTTCATAGCCGAACTCCCACCGGGCGCTGCTGAGGGCCTTCTGCTCGGAGATCCGCTTGTCCGGATGGTAGGTGTACATGGTGGAGAGGGTGCCAGCATGGTGCTGGGCCAGGATGTACAGAGTGGTCTTGTCCAAGACCGCCACTATGCTGCTGGGGTTCTGGCTCCGAACGACGCCCCTCTGAACCTTCCGTTCCTCCACCAGGTTGTCCACGATCCCCATGAACTGATCCAACAGGCCGTCGACCTTCTCTATCAGGTCGTCTGGCATGTCCCCGCCTTTAATTCTATCACCTGAATGCATCATGACCTATACACCAGTTATCATAAAGGCGGCCAGTGTATAAAGTTCTTTGGTGGTGATCTGAGTGGATGGGATTTTGATCAGAAAGCTCGGGAAAGATACCCCGGTCGAGCAGAGGCCTTCACCGAGATCTTCCGATCATCTTGCCCCAGTTCCTGATCTCGCGCCGGTGAAGGACGATGTGCAGGACGATCAGGGCTGCCAAAATAAGGCTGGAACGGTTGTGGAGACCGAGCCAGTCCTGGCGGGACAGGCCAAAAAAGAGCTGCTCAGCCACGGCCGTCCTCCCGCCACGAAACCCGTATCCGTCACCGGGCAGGACCGTCCAGAGGGCCAGCCCCGAAGTCGTCGACGCCAAAAAAGCAAAAAAGGAGATGATATCGACCAGCAGGTTAAGGACTGTCCGATTCATCTCAGGCTCAACCCGAACTGGGATCCATCCGGTTACTTGACCGGCCCTATCGGCAGGACGGTTCTGCCGTAGACCTCGTTGAGCACCTGGGCGCAGGCGGCGTATATGGCGGTGAAGCCGCAGAAGATTCCCTCGTAGCCGGTGATCATGGCTATGGTGGCGCTGCCGGTGTAGTCTCTTATGGCCAGGAGCCAGAAGAGGATCGTCAGGGTGAGGAAGACGATCTGCAGGGCCCTGTTGAGCTTCAGGGTGCCTATGAACATGTAGAAGGTGAAGAGCCCCCACATGAAGAAGTAGGCGATCAGCGCGTTGTTAGAGGCTGCGTCCCACCATCCGTATTTGGGCATCAATAACAGAAATACCAGCGTAAGCCAGAATAGCCCATAAGAAGTAAACGCCGTGGTGCCGAAGGTGTTCCCTTTCTTCCACTCCATGATCCCGGCGATGATCTGAGCGAGCCCGCCGTAGAATATTCCCATGGCCAGGATCATGGAGCCGAGCCCAAACCAGCCCGCGTTGTGCATGTTCAGTAGAACCGTCGTCATGCCGAAGCCCATCAGACCGAGGGGCGCCGGGTTTGACGTGTTATCCTTTAAGTCTACAGGACCAAGGTGCATTATGTCCTTAACCCTTCCTCCACCCGTTTCTTCTGCCATATCAATTTCCCTCCTATCTTACCTTACAGGCCGAAAGATTCGACAGGATCTGCTGCAATCGCATTGCATATATCCTTTTCCATTTTTAAGGTTGATCTTTATCATTGAGCATATAAATTCCATCAGAAAATCCACATATTTCGCGACGATATATTAAGTTTCTCCACTTTTTTCGATCAATAACTGTTAGAAGTCCGGTTCTTATATTCTTGAAGCCCCCTAGAGGTCCTTTGAACCTCCGGAGTTCGGGCGGGCTACGGCGCAAGATCGCGCCGTTTTCTCTGGATCGGGGGCCAAAGTCGGATTCCACAGATAGATTTACTAAAGATGGCTCACCTTGGTTGGAACATGTTCCCAGGCATCGGTGGGAAGGGTGTAAGCCCCAAGAAGATGAAGCAGATGATGAAACAGATGGGCATCAACATCGAGGAGATCGAGGGGGTCGAAGAGGTGATCATCAGGACTGGGGACCGGGAGATCTTCTTCTCAGACGCCTCGGTCACGGTGATGGACGCCCAGGGCAACAGGTCGTACCAGGTCGTGGGCACCGCTCAGGAGAGGCCTCGAGAGGTTCTGATACCCGACTCAGACGTCGAGCTGGTGGTGGCCCAGACGGGATGCAGACCCGAAGAGGCGAGGGCTGCTCTCCAGGAGTCGGGTGGAGATCTGGCAGAGGCGATAGTGAAACTGGGATCGGGCTGAGGTCGAGATCATAACTTGCCGCCACTTCGCTGGGGTGGAGAAGGAGGGACCTCGACCACCGGGGTCGGCGGAGAGGAGAAATTATCGGCGATCCCGCGACGAAAAGGCTTCAGGGAGGACTGAAAGGCAGGAGGACGATAAGTTGGATCAGGCCAGGATAGAGGCAGAGCTTAACCTCGTGCTGCTTAACGTAGCAGAGACTCAGGCGGCGATAAAGGAGGGGATCGAGCGGCTGCGAGAGGAGGGTAAGCTCTCCATGGAGTTTGAGACGATGGTCCAGAAGGTCGTGAGGGACGTCGATGGCTGGACCGATCAGTGCACCGCCGCCGCCGAAGCGCCACCGGTCCTGCTCCGGAGGATGCAGGTCCAGATGGAGCGGCTCGCTAGGATCGAGAGGCTGATAGAAGAGCTGGGGCGGTGAAAGGTGGCCAGGGTATCGGTATCGTCGATGTTCCTCTGGGATCTGGGCCCCGAGGAGATGGCCGGCGTCATCGCCGAGGCCGGCCTCCAGGAGATCGAGTTCTGGTCTGAAACCCCCTGGTACTGGGAGGGGGGGAGGCGAGAGGAGCAGGCGGAGGAGATCAAGAGGCGGCTTGGGGGACGGATAACGACCCTTCACGCCCCCGTCATGGACCTCAACCCCTCCTCCTACAACGATCTCGTCTGCCAGGCGACGATCGCAGAGTCCCTCCGGGCCATCGACCTGGCGGAATTTCTGGGCGCAGAGGTGGTGACGATCCACCCCGGCAAGAGGACGGCGAAGCGCCCGGTGAGGGAGGCCGAGCGGCAGAAGCTCCGACGCTATCTGGAGGTCTGCCTGGACCGGGCAGAGGGGGGGGCGGTATATCTCGCTCTGGAGAATCTGGAGCCAGCGCCCTGGAACATCTGCTCAGATCCTGAAGAGATGAGCCAGTTTCTAGATGAGCTGCCCCTCGGCATGACCCTGGACATCTCTCACGCCGCGCCCCCCTTATCCAGGGCCGTCGAGTTCGTCGATCGTCTGGGAGATCGCATCCTGAACGTCCACGTCAGCACCACCAGGGATGGCGTTCGACACCTCCCCCCAAGCGACGGATCGGTGGACCAGGTTCTGGCCGCCCTAAAAGAAGTCGGATACGGGGGGCCCCTGACCCTGGAGCTGGACGACAAGAAATTTCCCGAGACCTTGTCAAAGGAGGACAAGGTCGCGGTTCTGAGAAGAGAGCGACGCCATCTGGAGTCGGTGGTGGGCTGACCCCGCGACCTCCGATTTCGGCGCGATCGTCACCATCAGGTGCCCATCATCTGGCCCTTCTTGTAGAAGGACGACGTCTGGTCGGCCGCCTCCGATTCGTTGGTCCCGCTGCCCATCATCTGTCCCTTCTGGTATAAAGGCGCGGCCTCTTCGGCCGGCTCGTCAAAGAGGAACGCCCACATGGAGCTGGTAATGCCGATGCTGGTGTCGATCAGGCTCTTATTGACTGGCTCTTCGAGGAAAGCGTTCTGGCTCGCCGTAGTGGTGAGGTTTCTGTCGATCAGGCTCTGATTGACGTCCAGGTCGAGGAAATCTTCCTGACTCGTGGTGGTGGAGAGGTTGGTGTCTATCAGGCTCTCGTTGACGTCCAGATCGAGGAATTCGTCCTGACTTGCGGTGGTGGAGAGGTTGGTGTCTATCAGGCTCTCGTTCGCGGTCCCGTTCAATGTATCATCTACGGTGTCGTTCGCGGTATCGTTCAAGAACTCGTCGAGGGCCGCCGGGATGTCCACCTCTGAGTCGAGGCCGAGAACGTCTTGGACATCCTCCTGCCCTATGGCAGACCAGGCCTGCAGGAGGGCGAGAGTTGCAACCGTTAATGCTA
>NZ_JBNGCU010000007.1:0-32808 GCF_049974945.1 Methanocrinis sp.
CCCATCCTCCTTCACGCTCAAGAGAAAAGGAGTGCTGTACTCCTGGAAGGTCTTCGAAGGATAGACTATGGCCGAGATCACCACGTCGTGACTCAGGGAGTATACAGCGATCAGATCGTCTATTCGATCCCTCTCCGCACGGCTCAGCTCCCCATCCGCGAGGATCACCGGGTCCACGTCTGAGGACGCCGAATAATCCCCTCTCGAATAGGAGCCGAAGAGGAGGAGCCCGACCAGCTTATCTCCCAGCTTCTCTTTCATCTCGGCTTTCAGCTCTTCAAGGAGCTTCAAGACATCCTCGCGGTCCAATCTTTCAGCCTCCAACGCGGCGTATTTGTTTGCTGGCGTCATCTAGATTTTGCCTAACCTCCATCAATAGTGATCGCCAATGAAATAAATATATTTTCGGATGCTGCTACCATTTCATCGCGTTTAGGCAACATCGAAAGGACGATGGCGGGAACCGCGATCAACCCCGAGTCACGGCTCCTGGACATCGGCTCTGGCCCCGGCACCCTGGCCATCCGAGCCGTCCCCTCTGCCGCCTTTCCGTTCTATCCCATCTCCACTCTACCATCTCCACTCTACCCGGCATTTATGGGATCTATGGCCGGATGTAGGCCCAGCCATCGGCCTGCTTTTTCACCACCTCCCCCGTTCCCGTGGGGACGACCTCGACGAGGTCGAGAAACTCCCCCTCATCCAGCTTCATGGCCTTGATGCTCTTCGAACAGACGACGAATCGCACGCCTCTCGCGGCCAGCTCACCGACCCTGTCGCCGTAGGGGCTGGTCTTGAGGAGGGCTAATCTGAATTGGACAAGATTAAGCGCGGAATGATTGAGATGCAACAAAAGATCTTCGATCGTCTGGGCGAAAATGGAAAAGCGATCATCTCCACAATTCTCGATCAGAGCGACCAGGAACAAATGAACGATATGCTTGACCTGGTAAAGCAAGTATTATCGGAGATTCAGCATCAAGAACTTCGAAGCCCTATAAGTTCAGACGATGTCGAGCAGTCATTGAAGGTTGTTGATGACACAAGGCTCAAGGCCGCTGACAAGTTGAAATTCATACTACCCCTCATATTTTTCCAATACGAGCACGAAATCACGCTTGAGAAAGGCGTAAACCTGAGCGCCGCCTTGGGCAAGTTGGCAGGTTGGGTGAAAAAAAGGAAATAGGCCTCTGGGCGGCGGGGCCTTCCGAATTCCAGATTTGTGTTCACTCTTTTTCTCAGTAGTGCACCAGCGTCCCCTCCATCTTCGCCTTCCGGACCGCATACCGAAAGGCGAGGAGGCTCGCCGGTAAGAGCAACGCCGAGAATAGTACGAGAGTCCCCACGTCCAGCGCCAGGTCTCGCAGAGTGTAGCCCTGGAGGAGAGCGTGCCTCATCCCGTTCAGGGAGTAGGTCATCGGCAAGAGATGAGAGACGGTCTGAAGCCAGCTGGGGAGGACGGTGATGGGGAAGAAGACCCCCCCCGAATAGCTCCGAGGTGCTCATGAAGAGCATGTTTATCGGGTCGCCCCTCTTGAAGATCATGATGAAGCTGGCGGAGAGGATCCCGATGCTGGAAAAGCATACGATCGTGAGGCTGAGGATGATCAGCGCCGCGAGGGTGTTGGCGCCCGCAAGGCTCACCCCCAGAAGGACCCCTATCATGAGGTAGAGGAGGACCCGGAAGGATGCGAAGATGAAGTTGCTGAGGGTGGAGAGGGTGATGATCGACGAGGCGTCGGTGGGGGTGACCAGCATCGCCTCCAGCGTCCCCATCATCTGCTCGTCCCGGACGCTCTCGGAGAACCCCCGGAGCGAGACCATCAGGTACCCCGAGAAGGCGATCCCGATGAGGACGAAGGAGAAGTAGTCGCCGCCGTAAGGCTCAAGGTACTTCGCCCCGGCGGTCCCGATCAGCTTGGCGACGAAGTAGTAGGTGAGGATGTTGAAGAACATGAAGAAGAGCCGGAGGAAGAACTCGAACTTGTAGCTCATCTGGAGCATGTAGCTCCTCCTCACAAAGGATAGGGCCTTCCGATAGGTCACGATCATACCCCTCACCTTCATACCCCACCCCTCCTCCGGCCGAGGCCGCCGCCCCGGGGGGGGAAATCCCCTTCGGCTAGCGCGGAATCCCGGAGCCGCTGTGCCCCCTCACTCCTCAAACTTCTTTCCAGAATAATGCAGAAATACGTCGGAGAGCTTCGAGCCGTTCCCAAGATTTTCCTTCAGATCTTCAGGGCTTCCGATGACCTTGATCCTTCCGTCGTCGAAGATCGCCACCCGGTCGCAGAGCTCCTCCGCCTCCTCCAGGTTGTGGGTCGAGATGAAGATCGTCTTCCCCCGCTCTCCGACGATCTCCTCAGCGATGAAATCCCGGAGGCCCTGGGCGGCGCCCGGATCGAGGCTTCTTGTCGGCTCGTCCATGAAGAGGACCGAGGGATCGTTGAGGAGCCCTCTTGCGATGGCCATCCTCTGCTTCATCCCCGCCGAGTAGTTGAGGAAACGCTCGTCTGCGGCATATCTCAGATCCACGACCCCGAGAAGATCGTCGACCATATCTCTGGCCTCGTCGGAGTAGAAGTTGTGAAGCGAGGCGAAGAACTCCAGGTTCTGCCTTCCGGTGAGCCTCCAGTAGAAGCTCCTCTCATCGGTGGTGACCAGGCCAATCGACTCTCGAACCCGTCCGCTCTCCCTCTCCAGGTCGAAGCCGTTTATCTGGGCTGAGCCTGCCGTGGGGAGGATCAGGGTGCAGAGGATCTTTATCAGGGTCGTCTTCCCCGCCCCGTTCGGTCCCAGTATGCCGAAGACCTCCCCCTTCTCGACCGAGAGGTTGAGCCCGTCCACCGGGGTGATCCCTCCAATCGCGGGCCGACGGCGGACGAGGTCGGTGAAGCCCCTCGGCAACACAAACGTCTTGGTCAGCCTGCGCGTCTCAATGGCCTTCTCCCCGATGATCCCGCCTCCAGAAGATCTCCGCATCGAGAGCCAGAATCACGATAGCCTGATCTCCTTGATCTCCGAGAAGCTTCGGGGAAGCCCGCACCACCTCTTCCCGTTGGAAAAGAACTTCCCGTTGTGGTTAGGACGGCTGCCGTTCATCTTGATCTGCCTCACCGGGACGATGAAGGGCGCCTCGGACTGGGACCTCACCGCCACCTCCACGTTGTAGATCGCCTCGATGTTCTCGGGGGTGAGAACCGAGGCCGGATCTCCGGCGGCCATGATCTTCCCCTTCTTCATCATGATGATCCCGTGAGAGTACTTCGAGGCCAGGTTGAGGTCGTGGAGGGCGATCAGGGCCGTCATCCTCCTCTTTCGGACCAGGTCGCTCACGATGTTCATCACGTCCAGCTGGTGCCAGATGTCCAGGTTGCTGGTGGGCTCGTCGAGGAGCATCACCTTCGTCTCCTGGACCAGGGCTCTGGCGATGAGGACCTTCTGCTGCTGCCCCCCGCTCAATTCGCCAAATCCGCTCATGGCCAGATCCTCGATCCCCAGAAGCCTCAACACCTCCCAGACCTTCTCCTCGTCGTCGGAACTGCTGAGCCATCCGATGTGAGGCCTTCTGCCCATGAGGACGGTATCGAAGACGTTAGACGAGAAGGTTCGGGCCGAGCTCTGGGGGACGTAGGAGAGGTTTTTAGCGATCTCCATCCGGTCCATCTTCGTCACGTCCTTCCGGTCAATCAGGATGGACCCGCTCTTCGGAGAGAGGATCCGGTCGATGCACTTGATCAGAGTCGACTTTCCCGAGCCGTTCGGCCCCACTATCGTCACCAGACGAGAGGGCCCGATCTCAAAGCTGACGTCTTTTAAGATCATTGAGCTGTTGTAGCCAAATTCGATTCTCTTTGCCTGGAGCTGGATCATCATGCCCAAAACTCCCTCCTTCTACCTTTCAACATCAGATACATGAAGAACGGAACCCCGATCACGCTGGTCATGATCCCCGTCGGTATCACCGTGGGGGCGATCACGTTCATGGCCACGCCGTCGGCTGCGACTAATACCACGGCCCCCAAAATCCCCGAGGCCGGTATCAAAAACCGATGATCTCCGCCCAGGATCATCCGAGCCATGTGGGGCGCTACAAGCCCGATGAAGGAGATCGTCCCCGTAAAGCAGACGACCGTGGCCACCACCAGGCTCGAGACCAGCATTATGAATATCCTCACGTGCTCGGCGTTCACCCCGATGCTCTTCGCGGTCTCGTCCCCTGAGGTCATGATGTTCAGGTCCCAGGCCTTGAGCATCAGAAGAGGTATGCAGACCCCGAAGACGACCAGGATGAGGGGGATCTTGCTCCAGGAGAAGGCGGAGAGGTCTCCCATCCCCCAGGAGGTCATTAGCCGGAGCTGCTCGTCGGTGGCGAAGTACTTGAAGAGCTGGCTCATGGCGGAAAAGAAGTAGTTGACCGCGATCCCCGCCAGGATCAGGGTCTCCGAGGTGGCGCCCTTGATCGCCGCAAGCCCGATGATGAAGCAGGAGCAGAGGAGGGCGAAGAGGAAGGCATTGCCGACGAGGAGGTAGGGTCCCCCGACCAGGGAGATCCCTACGACCGCCGCAAGAGAGATCCCGAACTGGGCCCCGGCGGAGATCCCCAGGGTGAAGGGGCTGGCGAGGGGGTTCTTCAGAACCGCCTGCATTACACAGCCGCAGACCCCAAAGCCGATCCCGGCCAAAATCCCGCCCACGATCCGCGGGAACCGAATGTTCCAGACGACCCGCGAGGTGAGAGGTTCCACCTCGAAGCGGCCGGGATAGAACCGATCGATGAGGGCACGGTAGGCCTCGGCGACGGATATGTCCAGAGGTCCCAGGGTTATGATCACCCCCGTCAGGAGGACGATTAAGGCGATGAGCGCCGCCATGAAGAAGTACCGTGCGAATACGAAGGAGTCGTGGGCCTCCTGCATCCTGCTCCTCTTTCCCGCCCGGGTCGAGATCCGCCTCACCGTCTTCGCCATATCCACCACCCGGAATTACCTATCCACGACGGCCCTCGCCAGCCCTGCGGTCGCACAGATATCCTCCGCCGAGCGCCTTGGCGCGTCAGAGCCGGTGGAGACGACGATGAGGTTCTTCTCTTTAGCGATCTCGGTGAGGGTCTGAAACTCCCTCAGCTTCAGGGCGCTAGGTTTCTCCTCGTAGAGGGTGGCCGCATCGTTCATCCTCTGGGACGCCTGAAACTCGCCCTCGGCGAGGATTATCCTCGCCCTCTTCTCCCTCTCCGCCTCCGCCTGCCTTGCTATCGCCCGGAGCATATTCTCGGGGAGGGCCACGTCTCTCAAGGTGGCGGTGACCACCTTTATCCCCCAGGGGTCGGTCATCTCGTCCAGTATGATCTTAACTTCCGTGTTCAGCTCGTCCCTGTTGGAGAGGATCGTGTCCAGCTCGTTCTGGCCGAGGACGTCCCTCAAGGTCGTCTGGGCTAGAAGCGCCGTTGCAGCCCCGTAGTCCTCCACCTCCACGATTGCTTTAGTCGAGTCGGTCACCTTGTAGTAGATGACAGCGTCGACGTCGACGCTGACGTTGTCGCTGGAGATCACCGTCTGTCTCGGAACGTCCAGCTCTCGGACCCTCAGGTCCACCTTGACGATCCTGTCCACGATCGGTATTATCAGAAAGAGGCCCGGCCCCTTCTCTCCGAGGAGCTTTCCGAACCGAAAGACCACGGCCCTCTCATACTGCCTTGTGATCTTCAAAGATGAAAATAATATCAGGCCGATGGCAAGAAAGCCCGCCACGAGCCGGATGTCAAATACCACTTTTCTGCCCTCCCTAATCCGGTTTTGCGAAATTTCAGCAGATCACGAGCTCTCCGACTTGGGCCACCATATCATGGCGCTCTTGGTCCTCCGCCTGAAGAGGAGACCATCGCCGTTCCCATCTTCGAGATTTTTGGCCAAGTACTCTCTCAAAAGGGGCTCGTTCTCCTCGGGGATCTCCCTCCTCACCTTCCACCGCTCTACAGCCTCATCGAGACTTTCGTAGCGCTGGACATGCTCTGCGTCCCTGATCTCCACGTTGGCGTAGATCCCCATATCGTGGAGGATGTTGTAGAGGAGCATGTAATCGGATCGAAAGCCGCCACCTCGCCCTCGCCTCGGCGGCCTATCGTAGACCCGCTCCCAGAGCTCCTCCTCGAAGTCGTCGAAGAACCACTTGCCAGCAGCGGTGAAGATGTATACACTCTGCTTAGCCGCAGAATTCATCTTCTCCAACGCCTCCTGAAGGTCGAACATCCCCAGGGAATGAGAGGCGATGACCACGTCGTGAGGCTCGATATCGACGCCCATCTCGACATCCTCCCACCTCTTCTGGATGGCCTTGTAGTTGGAGAGCCCCTCTGCGGCCATGTTCTCCTCGAGATAGCTGAGCATCCCTCTCGACTGATCGACCACCGTCACCTGCTTTGCGATTTTTGCGATGGGAACGGAGAGGCGGCCGGTGCCAGCGCCGACGTCCAGGACGGTGCAGTCAGAATCGAGAGGGAGGCTTGCCACCTGCCTTTCTGTCCGCTCGTTCCTCCCTTTAGTCGACCTGTTGAACTCCTCTGCCCTCTTATCCCAGATCTCTCCGGAGTTTTCACGGCCTCTTCTCCTTCGCCCCTCGGAGATCATCGCCTTTCGAAGCTCGTTCCAGTTTATAATGCCGGTCAATCTTTTTCCTCCATTTTATCTCTGTATAAATGGTGAAATAAGGGAGGACCAGTCGTCTATCCCTCCCCAAATCGCCAAAGTTTACTGAGAGCTCAGCCACTCCCTCGGCCAGACCAGGTAGTCTGCGTACTCGGTGAAGACGCCGTCAACCCCCAGGAAGGCCTTGAAGATCTCGTTCCCCTCCTCCTCTATGTCCAGCTCCTCGAACTCCTGGGGGTGGAGGAGCTTGGCCATGTAGACCATGTTGAAGAGGCTTCGATCTGGAGGTCTTCCCCTGCAGTGGGGATAGAAGCAGTTGTAGACGTCACCATTCTGGACGGCGGCTATCGACTGCAAGTCGGGAGAGCTCTTGATCCAATCTATCACCTCTCTGTCATCGGGATTGCTGCAGGCGACGAAGATGTAATCGGGGTTCCAGGCGATGATCTGCTCCACGGCGACGTTGATCTCGTAGCCTTCAGCACCCTCGGCCACATTTTTGCCGCCGGCTATCTCCAGGGGATCGTAGTCTGTAAACGTCCTGGTGAAGTCGCGCCCCTCCTTGGGGTCGTAGAAGCCGAGCTTGGCACCTCGGGGAGCGAAGTAGACTTTGGGCCTCTCATCCTCGTCCAGGCCGTCGGTCACCGATCTTATCATGTCGATCTTCGACTCGACGAGAGCGATCAGCTCTTCTGCCTCCTCTTCTCTGTCGAGGACGGCGCCTACTACCTCGATCCGTCCGTAAAGGCCGTCGTCGCGGCTGTAGATCCAGCCGTCTCCTCCGGCGACGACGCAGGGGCAGCCCACCTTGCTCTCGAAGTTCTCGACGTCAGTGGCGCTGGAGGTGATGATGACGTCGGGCTCCAGGGAGGCCATCAGCTCGTAGTAGATGTCGTATCGTGTGCTCGTCTCCGGCAAGTCCGGCATCCTCCCCTCGAGGATGGTGTTGTAGCATTCGAGACATCCCTGGTCGAAGACGCCGAAGTTGGTGGGACAGAGGCAGGACTTGACCGCCTGCTCAGAGGCGACGATCTTCTCTCCATCGCCCAGGGCGATGACCAGTCGGCAGTTGTCGGGGGCCCGGGTGATGATCCTCTCCACCGGCTTATAGAAGGTCACCTCCCGCCCCTCGGTGTCTACGATCGTCCTCGGATAGTTCTCGTTGATCAGCTCGATCTTCTCCAGCTCCTCAGAGGTGATCATCCCGTCGTCGTAAGAGCTCTGGGCCTCCTCCAGCTCCTCGTCCGAGACGATCAGGTCGCCGTCCAGATCGCCGGGGACGACCACGGAGAGGGCGACCGCCTGCGGGGCGGCGAGGAAGATGGAGATCGCGAGAAGCAGCGTAAGGGGCGATCTAGCTATTTCTCCCTCGTTTCTGCATATTTTTCCCGTTTTTATACCTCCTATTTTATGACTAAATTCTACGTAATCAAGAATAATTAGCTCTATTTATCATTTTTGATGAAAATGATGTGAAAGAAGCTCGGTGAAGGTGGATGACCCTCTTCAAAGACCGATATCGTGCGCTGGCATCTCTGCCGCGACCGGATAAATGGGGTCGGGCGAGAGGAGGCCGGAGCTATTTTCGGCGAGAATATCCGGCTTCTATCTTCGCCCGTAAGCGATACGTTTATCGCTCAGTCCGATATTCTTGTGATCAGATCACGATGTCGCAGAGCCCCGTCTTCAGGAACAACCACAACCTCTTCTCCAACTACTACCTGGACGAAAGGGTGAAGCAGAACGATGAGTGGCGCGAGGATGAGGGGCTCGGCGAGGCCTTCAAGGAGATAAAGAAGCTCTTCCAAAAGAGGATCAAGATATTCCAGAACTGCAGCGAGGCGATGCTGGAGGACTCCCTGATAAGGCCGATATTCAGAATTCTAGATCACCATTTCGGGATCCAGGAGTCGGTATACCGGGGAGCATACCGGCCCGATTACAGCTTCTTTGCCGATCCCGACAGCCTGGCTGAGGCCTACGATCGCAGGGAGAGCGACGATTTTTATCTCAGGGCGGTGGCCATCGGCGACGCCAAAGCCTGGAACGTATCTCTCGATAAGACCCAAAAGAGGGTCGGCGGCTTCAACATCCAGAACCCGAGCTACCAGATAGACATCTACCTTAGGAACACCCCGCCGGAGTGGGCGATCCTGACCAACGGGGGGCGCTGGAGGCTCTATCACCAGGATACGAGCTACCGGCTCGACAGCTACTACGAGATCGACCTCTTAAACCTGATCGAGAGGGGGTCACCGGAGGAGTTCAAGTATTTTTACCTCTTCTTCCGGCGGGAGGCCTTCCTTCCGGGAAGGGACGGAAGGTCCTTTCTGGACCGGGTGAAGGAGGGGAGCGTAGCCTACACCCGGAAGGTGGGTGACGACCTCCAGGAGAACGTCTACCGGGCGATGAAGGTCCTGGCCGAGGGATTTCTGAGGAGCCGATCGGAGGGGCTCAGTCCGGCGGAGTCCGGCCATCTCGTCGAGGAGATCAGGGAGAACGCCCTGCGGCTCCTCTACCGGCTCCTCTTCATCTTCTATGCGGAGAGCAGGGACCTTCTAAACGTCGAGAACGAGCACTACCGGCAGCTGAGCCTCCAGAGGCTGAAGATGGAGGTGGCGGAGAAGCTGGACGGGAGGGAGCCTCTGCTTCCGATCAGCACCGCCTTCTGGGATCGGCTCTCAAACCTATTCCGGCTGATCAACGAGGGAAGCGAGAAGCTCGGAATTCCGAGGGAGGAGTTTTACATCCCGCCCTACAACGGCGGCCTCTTCGATCCGGAGAAGAACCCCTTCCTCACCGAGAGGAGGATCGGAGACCGTTTCGTGGCGGAGGCGGTCGACCTTCTCGCCCGCTCGGATGGCGGCGAGAGGAAGGTCTTCGTCGACTACTCCTCCCTGGAGATCCGCCACCTCGGCTCGATCTACGAGGGGCTCCTCGAATACCGGCTGAGGGCGGCGGAGGAGGAGATGGTGGCGGTCTCCGAGAAGGGGGCCGAGAGGTGGGTCCCCGCCAGGGAGGCGGGAGGCGAAGAGGGCGAAGGCGGAAGAGGGGACGAGAGGAGCAGAGGCGGCAGGGCGAGGGAGAAGGCGAAGGCGAGCGACCGGGTCTCACCGGGCGGGGTCTACCTGGTGACCGACAAGGGCGAGAGGAAGGCCACCGGATCCTACTACACCCCCGACAGCCTGGTGAAGCACCTGGTGGAGAGCGCCATCGACCCCCTGATCAGGCCGAAGATCGAGGAGTGCATGATGGGCTCAGGAGAGGGGGAGGAGTTCGTCGATTACATCCTCTCCCTGAAGGTGATCGACCCGTCGATGGGGAGCGGCCACTTCCTGGTGGAGGCGACCGACCATCTGGCCCGGTACCTGATCCAGGCGAAGATGACCGCCGCCCCCGAGGGGGAGGACGAGGAGGAGGTGGCCGAGCACGACATCCAGTGGGCGAGGAGGGAGGTGGTCCGAAACTGCATCTACGGCGTGGACTTAAACCCCATGGCCGTCGAGCTGGCCAAGCTCTCCCTCTGGCTCACCACCGTCGCCTCGAACAAGCCGTTGAGCTTCCTCGACCACCACCTCAAGTGCGGAAACAGCCTGATCGGGGCGGAGCTGGGGCCGGAGATGAAGGGCGTCCTCCTCCTCCCGGCGGCGAGGGGGAGAGGCGGGAGCGGCGGGCGGCGCGCCAGAGGCGGGGGCGCCAGCGGCCAGAGGGAGACGAAGGGCTCCCCCGACGCCTCCCAGTCGGCGCGGTGGATGCAGTTCGTCCTGAGGAGGCACGGCGAGATCTACAACGAGAAGATCTCCGGCCTCACCGCCCGGGCCGACGACGACCTGGAGACGGTCAAGTGGAAGGAGGAGGAGTACAGGAGGCTGAGGGGGTCGGAACATACCAGGCGGCTGGAGGAGCTGGCGAACGTCTGGCTCTCGACCTACTTCGGAAACGAGGTGGACGAGGAGGAGTACGCCGACCTTCAGCACCGGCTCAGCGAGGAAGCAAGCCCCGACTGGAGCAGCATCAGGAGGCTGGAGTGGTTCGAAAAGGCCCAAAATTTAGCAGAAAAGGTCCGCTTCTTCCACTGGGAGCTGGAGTTTCCGGAGGTCTTCTTCGGAGAGGGCCGGGGCTTTGACGTCGTCCTGGGAAACCCGCCCTGGGAGAGGATCAAGCTCCAGGAGAAGGAGTTTTTCGCCTCCCGCGACCCCGAGATCGCCAAGGCCCCCACCGCCGCCGCCAGGCGCAAGCTCATCGGCCGGCTCCCAGAGACAAACCCCGCCCTGGCAGCGGAGTACGAGGCCGCCCTCCAGCAGAGCCAGGACGAGAGCAACTTCATCCGCAACTCGGGCCGCTACCCCCTCACCGGAGTGGGGGACGTCAACGTCTACGCCGTCTTTGCGGAGCTGGCCCAGTCCCTGGTCAAATCCAAGGGAAGGGCCGGGATCATCGTCCCCAGCGGGATTGCGACGGATTACACTTACCGGAACTTCTTCCAGGATCTTGTAGATAGACAATCTCTTGTGAGCCTCTTTGATTTCGAGAATCGGGAGAAGCTATTTCCCGATGTAGATAGCCGAATGAAATTTACTTTACTGACTACGACCGGAGGTGCACAATTTCCACTAGCTGATTTTGCTTTTTTCCTGCACAATATGAAAGACTTAGCTGACGAAAAACGCCATTTCACTTTAACCCGAGAAGACCTAAATCTGATTAATCCTAACACATTAACTTGCCCTATTTTCCGAACAAAAACGGACGCAGAAATAACCCGCAAAATCTATCTTACTGCACCTGTAATGGCCAACGAAAAAACTGAAACAAACTCGTGGAATGTGCGTTTTGCCACTATATTCCACATGGCAAATGACTCGTACCGATTTCGCAAAGCTGAGGACCTAATTGCAAACAGCTTTAAGTTGAAAGGAAATGTATTTATTAAAAATAGTGATATAAATTTACCACTATATGAAGCTAAGATGTTTATGCCTTATGATCATCGTGCTGCAAATGTTGTTGAGGATAATTCGAGATTATTTCGTCCAGGTCAACCTGATGTCACCTCAATCGAAGAGCATACGAATCCCGAATTCGTTGTAGTACCTCGATATTGGGTTTCGAAAGATGAAGTAATAAATAATGTCCCCGATGACACCTCACGTTCATGGCTTTTTGGATATAAAAATGTGACGAGTTCTACGAATGAGCGTACTTTCTTGGGAACAATCCTTCCATTTGTCGCAGCAGGACATTCAATACAATTCATATTTTCAAATAGGCGGTCAATCGAAAAATGTGCTCTAGTCGCAAATCTCAACACGTTCATCTTCGACTTCGTAGCCAGGCAAAAACTTGGAGGAAATAATTTCAGTTACTTTATTCTCAAGCAGCTCCCCGTCATCCCGCCCGACCGCTACACCCCAGAGCTCCTCGACTTCATCGTCCCCAGGGTGGTGGAGCTGACCTACACCGCCTGGGACCTTCTCCCCTTCGCAGAGGACGTGCTGAAGGAGGTGGGAGAGGAGACCTGGAGCCGCTGGTTCCCGGATAATCCCCCCGACGGCGAGGGGAAACCCGCGCCCTTCCTCTGGGACGAGGAGAGGCGGGCGGCTCTCAGGGCCGATCTCGACGGCCTGTATGCTCATCTCTACCAGCTCGACCGGGAGGACCTCCACCAGATCCTCGACACCTTCCCCATCGTGAAGAGGAAAGACGAGGCGAGGTACGGCGAGTTTCGGACGAAGAGGCTGGTTTTGGAGGCCTTCGATCGGCTGGCGTCGCTGGGATAGGGGGAGGGGAGGCGGCCTTAGATCCGGGACTTCGGGACTCCGGGACGGCGAGATTGCTCGCCAGATCTTTCAGCAATCCCCTCTGGCCGGGTGGGTGTAGCAGATCCCGTCGGGCCCCATGATCATGGACATGGGCCTCGCCCTCTCAAAGTCCATCCCGCCCTTTTCATCGAAGAAGTCGTCGTTTCCCTCCAGGTGGACGACCCTCCCCACGATCAGGGAGTACCTCTCCCGGAGGATCTCCTCAACGAGGACGCACTCCATCCAGGCGACGCATCCCCCGATCCCCGGAGGCGCGACCTTGGCAGAGGGGCGGGGAACGAGGCCAGCCTCCTCGAACTCGTCGGTCTCGGGCGGGAAATTCTTCGCGCAGACGTCGACCGCCTCTGCCATCTCCACGGATGGGACGTTCACCACGAACTCGCCCGTATCCCGGATGTTCTCCAGGGTATCTCGCTTCAGCCAGGAGGCGATGGCGATCTCGTCGGTGGGCCTCAGGATGGGCATGATGCAGCCCCAGGGGGCGGCGTTTCTCACGCCCTCCTTCGATATCGTCGATATGAGGACCACCGGCATGGGCAGAACCTGTCCTCTCATACTCGGTTTCAGAATCACGTTCGATCACCTTCTCTTGATATCTCAATTTCAATTTATAATACTTCAACATATAATATACAATATATAAGTATGTAATATACAATATACAATATATAAGTATATAATATTTCAATTCTGAAGCTCAAAGACGCCACGGCGAATACCACACCGTCGAAGAGGGTCGTCTTCCCCGAGCCGTTGGGGCCCAGGAAGGCGAATACCTCCGCGCGGGGCTGACCCTGAGATCTACCCCGTCCAGGGCCTTCGTCCCGCCGTTGTAGACCTTGGTGAGCCCCTCGCCTCAATCGCAGATTCCATCTCCACCCGCCCGAACTCGGTTATAACTTTTGCATTGGAGTATGAACATTGCGCTACGTTCAATCCGATTCGTATAAAAAATTAGCGACATCCTCATGCCTCCCGACGGAGGGCGACGCCCGGCCGGATATAACGCTGCAGTTCTGCACCTTTATCTGAGGTTATCCGGAGAACAAACCAAAAAAATATAAATAATCGGGTTCAATTCTCGTCACGGCCGTTCACTTAATGCCGGACTGGATGATAGCATGAGTCAGAAAGTAGATGCTGTGCAAGAGCGATTTAGGGCATTGGGAGAGGAGATCCCGGACGTGACCCGCGCACTGACGGAGCTGCATGACCAGGTGACCAGAGAGGGCGCCCTGGATGCGAAGACCAAAGAGCTGATCTTGGTGGCGATCTCCGTGGCCATCAGATGCGAGTACTGCCTCTGGAACCACGTGCCCATGGCGGCGAAGCTTGGAGCCAGCCGCCGGGAGATCCTGGAGGCGACGGGCGCGGCCATACTCATGTCCGGCGGACCCGGCGCAGCCTACGGATCGATGGTGGTTCTGGAGATCCTGGACGAGCTGAAGATCTGAGGAGGAGAAGGAGGCGAAGAGCGGGAGAGAAGGTCGAGGCGAAAAGATCGCATATCAGATCCACCCTATATCAGATCGACCCTTCTACAGAACCTGCCTCAGTTTATCCGCGCCACCGCCGCCACCTCGTCACCGGGCTTGAGGCGCATGATCCGGACGCCCTGGGTCGCCCGTCCCTGGACCCTGATGTCGGAGGCGGGGATCCTGATCAGGACCCCGTCCTTGGTCGTGATCATCAGCTCGTCATCCTGGGAGACGGTCTTGGAGGCGACGACCTCCCCCCTCCTCGGATCGATGTTCTTCATCCCTTTGCCGCCCCGCCGGTGGGGCGAGTACTCGGATAGCTCGGTCCTCTTCCCGTACCCCTCCTTGGTCACGGTGAGGAGAGAGGCACCGGGCCGGACCACGTCCATGCAGATCACCTTGTCGTCGTCTTCAAGGGAGATCCCCCGGACCCCCATCGACCCCCTGTTGCTCGGCCGCACGTCCCCCTCGGAGAACCGGATCGCCTTGCCCTGGGCCGTGGCCAGGATCAGGTCCTGCTCGCCGCCGGTGAGCTTCGCCGCCACCAGGCTATCGCCCCGGAGGTTCACGGCCTTGATCCCTCCCTTCCGGGGGTTTCTGTAGGCCCTGATGGGGGTCTTGACGACCTGACCCTTGGAGGTCGCCATCACGATGTAGCCCTCGGAGTCGAAGCTCTTGACCGGGATCGCCTCGGTGATCCTCTCGTCGGCCTCGAGCGAGAGGAGGTTTACGATCGCCTTGCCCCGGGCGGTCCTCCCCAGGGCCGGAACGTCGTAGACCCGGAGCCAGTGGGCTTTGCCCATATCGGTGAAGAAGAGGATGTACTCGTGGGTCGAGGCGACGAAGAGGTCTGTTACGAAGTCCTCGCTCTTGGTATCGGCCCCCATGACGCCCATCCCGCCCCGCCTCTGCTGGCGGTAGGCGGTGAGGGGCTGCCTCTTGATGTAGCCGTCGCTGGTGATCGTCACCGCCACCTCCTCCTCCTGGATCAGGTCATCGAGGTCGATCTCCTCCTCGGCCTCGATGATCGCGGTCCTCCTCGCGCCGCCGTACTTTCCGACCAGCTCGGAGAGCTCCGTCTTGATGATATTCAGGACCTGCCTCGAGTCGGCCAGAATCTCCTTGAACCTCGATATGGCTACCTCGAGATCGGCCTCCTCGGACCTGATCTTCCCCTGTTCGAGGGCGGTGAGCCTCTGGAGCCTCATATCCAGGATCGCCTTCGTCTGCTCCTCGGAGAGGCCGAAGGCCTCGGTCAGGGCAGCCCTTGCTTCGGCCGGCGATTCAGCCGCCCTTATGAGCTTGATCGCCTCGTCGAGGTTCTCGAGGGCGACGAGGAGGCCCGCCAGAATGTGGGCCCTCTTCTCGGCCCGGTCGAGGTCGAAGCGGGTCCTCCTCTCGATCACCTCGGACCGGTGGCTTATGTACTGCTCCAGGATATCTTTTAGGGGGAGGGTCGCGGGCTGGCCGTCGACGAGGACGACGTTGATTATGCCGTAAGAGGTCTCAAGCTGGGTCTGCCGGTGAAGCTGGTTGATGACCACCTCGGGGTTGGTCCCAGACCGAAGCTCGATGACGAGCCTGATCCCCTCCCGGTCCGACTCGTCCCGGAGGTCGGAGATCCCGTCGACCCGCTCCGCCTTTATCAGGTCGGCTATCGTCTCCACCACCTTGGCCTTGTTCACCTGGTAAGGGAGCTCCGTCACGATTATCTTCGGCCTTTCTCCCCGCTCGATCACCGACTTCGCCCGAAGCTTGATGATCCCCCTTCCCGTGGCGTAGGCCGACTCTATCCCCGATCTTCCGAGGATGTAGCCGCCGGTGGGAAAGTCGGGCCCCGGGATCGACTCCATCAGGTCGGCGAGGTCGGCGTCGGGATCATCGATCAATTTTACGACCGCCTCCGCCACCTCGTTCAGGTTGTGGGGGGGGAGGTTCGTCGCCATCCCCACGGCGATACCGGTGGAGCCGTTTACGAGGAGGTTGGGGAGCTTCGAGGGGAGGACCGACGGCTCTTTGAGAGTGTCGTCGTAGTTGGGAACGAAGTCTACGGTATCCTTCCCGATATCGGTCAGCATCTCTCCCGCGATCTCCGCGAGGCGGACCTCGGTGTACCTCATCGCCGCCGCGGGATCACCGTCGATGGAGCCGAAGTTGCCCTGGCCGTCTATGAGGGGATACCGCATCGAGAAGTCCTGGGCCATCCTCACCATCGTCTCGTAGATGGCGGCGTCGCCGTGGGGATGGTACTTACCCATCACGTCACCGACCACCCTCGCCGACTTCTTGTAGGGCTGGTCTGAGGTCATCCCCTGCTCGAACATGGCGTAGAGGATCCGCCGGTGGACCGGCTTGAGGCCGTCCCGCACGTCGGGAAGGGCCCTGCCCACGATGACGCTCATGGCGTAGTCTATGTAAGAGGACTTCATCTCCGAAGTTATGTCCACGTCGATCTCTGTCATCCTCTATCACCTCAGACGTCCAGGTTCCTGACGTCCCTCGCGTGAGCCTCGATGAACTCGCGCCTCGGCTCCACCCTCTCGCCCATCAAAATCGAGAAGATCTCGTCCGCCTCCATGGCGTCCTCCAGGGTCACCTTCAGCATCGTTCTGTTCTCGGGGTCCATCGTCGTCTCCCAGAGCTGTTCTGGGTTCATCTCTCCCAGGCCCTTGTACCTCTGAACATTCGCCTTCCCCCCGGTCGCCTCCAGGGTCCTCGCCAGCTCCGAGTCAGAATAAGCGTAGCTGGTCGACTTCCCTCTCTTGATCTGGTAGAGGGGGGGCTGGGCTATGTAGACGTAACCCGCCTCGACCAGCTCGCGCATGTACCGATAGAAGAAGGTCAACAGGAGGGTCCTTATGTGGGAGCCGTCGACGTCGGCATCGGTCATTATCACCACCTTGTGGTACCTCGCTCGCTCGAGCTGGAAGTCGTCGCCGATCCCGGTGCCGAGGGCGGTGATGATGTTTCGGATCTCCTTGTTCTTCAGGATCTTGTCCAGCCTCGCCCTCTCCACGTTAAGGATCTTGCCCCGCAGGGGAAGGATCGCCTGAAAGTGTCTGTTTCTCCCCTGCTTCGCAGAGCCGCCCGCCGACTCACCCTCCACGATGTAGATCTCTGAGAGCTTGGGATCCTTCTCAGCGCAGTCGGCGAGCTTTCCGGGAAGGCCGCCGGAGCTGAGGGCGTTCTTCCTCCTGGTCAGCTCTCTCGCCTTCCGGGCCGCAACCCTCGCCCTATAGGCCTGGGTCGCCTTATCGACTATCTTGGATATCACCTGCGGGTTCTCCTCAAAGAACTCGGAGAGACCCTCGGAGACGAGAGTGCTGACGATACCGCCGACGGCGCTGTTTCCGAGCTTCGTCTTGGTCTGCCCCTCGAACTGGGGATCGGCGAGCCTCACGCTTATCACCGCCACCAGCCCCTCCCGGAGATCATCGCCGGTGAGCTTGGTATCGTCTTTGAGGAGCTTATTCTCCCGCGCGTACTCGTTGGTGGTCTTGGTGAGGGCCGCTCGGAAGCCCGAGAGGTGGGTTCCGCCCTCCCGGGTGTTGATGTTGTTGGCGAAGGAGAGGACGTTCTCGTTGTAGGTGTTGTTGTACTGAAGGGCCACCTCAACGGATGTTCCCTCCTTCTCCCGAGAGAAGTAGATGGGGGGCGAGTGAAGAACGTCCTTGTTCTTGTTGAGGTGCTCGACGAAGGAGACGATACCTCCCTCGTAGAGGTGTTCCCTCCTCTTTCCGGTCTTCTCGTCCTGTATCGCGATCTTCAGGCCGCGGTTTAAGAAGGCCAGCTCCCGGAGCCTGCTGGCCAGGGTATCGAAGCTGAACTCGACGCTCTCGAAGATCTCGGGGTCGGGCTTGAACCGGACCGTCGTTCCGGTATGGTCGGAGACGCCGTGGACCTCCAGGTCGGAGACGGGCCTTCCCCGCTGATACCTCTGCCAATAGATGAGACTGTCTCTCCTCACCTCCACCTCGAGCCACTCCGAGAGGGCGTTGACCACCGAGACCCCGACGCCGTGAAGGCCTCCCGATACCTTGTAGGACTTGTGGTCAAACTTTCCCCCAGCGTGGAGCATCGTCATCACGATCTCCACCGCTGGCTTCTTGTAATGCTCGTGGATGTCTACGGGGATGCCTCTCCCATCATCGCTCACTGAGACGGTGCCGTCGGCGTGGAGGATCAGGTTGATCTCCGAGCAGCGGCCGGCCATCGCCTCGTCTATGCTGTTGTCCACCACCTCGTAGACGAGATGGTGGAGGCCCGCCGAATTGGTGCTTCCTATGTACATGGCGGGCCTTCGCCTGACGGCATCAAGGCCCTCCAGAACCTGGATGGTGCTGGCGTCGTACTCCTCTATTACTTCGCTCAAGACCGGATTTACCCCCGATTACATAAATAACCCAGAATCAAATTATCGCATTATATATAACGGTTTGCCTGGACTAATCGGCAACCGGCAACTGCGAAATTTTGATATGGACAGTTTTATTCGAATGCTTGATTCTTCTGCCATCTCGATACGGGAAGGTACGGATTGACCTACGGATACTTAGCCTTAACTGGCCCATCACGACCGGCCAGGATTCTCGGAAAAGGCAGGAAGATACAACAGCGAGCTAGACCGATCCATCGACCGGAACGAACTTCGTCCCGTAGTATATTATGCCCCTGTCCCCCTCCTTTCCCAAGATCCGAAAGACCGGCTTCACCCTCATCCCGATCTTGATCTCTTCGGGGCTGCAGATCACCTGGCCCGTGAGCCTCGGTCCCTCCAAGAGCTCGATGATGGCGAGGTTGTAGGGGGTCTGCCTCTTGAAGTCGTCGGTGGCGTTGTAGATGGTGGTGTAGGTCACCACCGTCCCCAGGCCAGCGAACTTGTGATCCTCCATCTTGGCGTTCCTGCGACAGTTGGGGCAGATCGTCCTCGGCGGGTAGTAGTACTCGTCGCAGTTCTCGCAGTGGGTCCCCACCAGGTTGTACCTCTGGGGTATATGTCTCCAGAATCTCGGAACTGTGGACATCTCGTCACCTCGACATTATGTGGACGAGGGCGGTGCCGCCACACCCGCCGACGTTGTGAGCGAGACCGACCTCCGCACCGTCGACCTGCCGCTTTCCGGCCTCGCCCCGGAGCTGAAGGACCATCTCGTAGGCCTGCTTGATACCGGTGGCGCCCACGGGATGACCGCAGGCCTTGAGGCCTCCGGAGGTGTTTATGGGGATCTCGCCCCCGATCGCGGTCAGCCCCTCCTCGGCGGCCCTGCCGCCCTCGCCCTTCTCGACGAATCCCAGATCCTCGATGGCCACGATCTCCCCTATGGTGAAGGCGTCGTGGACCTCGGCGAAGTCGATCTCTTTCGGCCCCAGCCTCGCCTGGTCGAAGGCCTTCCTGGCGGCGTGAACCGATGCGTCCAGGGTCGTTATCTCCCTTCGGTCGTGGAGGGCGAGGGTGTCGCTCGCCTGGGACGCCGCCAGGATCTTTATCGGCGCGTCGGAGTACCTGTGAGCGATTTCAGCGGGGGCCAGGACTACGGCGGCCGCGCCGTCGGTGATCGGAGAGCAATCCAGGACCCGGAGGGGGTCGGCGACGAGGGGCGACCTCAGCACCTTATCGACCGAGATCTCCATCTGGTACTGGGATATCGGGTTCATGCTGCCGTGGTGATGGTTCTTGACGGCCACCGCGGCGAGCTCCTCCCGGGTCGTCCCGTATTGGTGCATGTGAAGCCGTGCGATCATGGCGTAGAGGGCCGGAAAGGTCGCACCGAAGAAGCACTCCCACTCCCGGTCGGCGGCGGCGGCGAGAGCATCGGCGGCGACGCCGCCGGTGACGTCGGTCATCTTCTCGACCCCGGCTGCGATGACCACGTCGGAGTAGCCGCTGGCCACCGCCAGGACCGCCTGCCTCAGGGCGAGCCCCCCCGAGGCGCAGGCCGCCTCGACCCGGGTGCTGGGGATGTGAAGCCTCGAGAGGCCGGCGCAGTCGGAGATGAGGGCGCCGATATGCTCCTGCTCCACGAACCGACCGCCGCTCATGTTTCCGACGTAGAGGCCGTCTATCTCCTCGCCGCCGACACCGGCGTCCTCGATGGCCATGATGCCGGTCTCCACCACCAGGTCGCGGAGCGAATCGTCCCACCGCTCCCCAAACCGGGTACATCCGGCTCCGATAATCGATACAGGTCTCATAATCTCACAGCCGCAGCTTTCCCTTGTGCTTGGCGTAAACCGCGTAGTCCAGGTACTGGACGTTCTCGAAGTAGTCCCTCACCTTGGGGGCGCGATCCCGGACGTCCTCTATCCCGTCTTTCACCCTTATGCTGAAGGCGTCGCTTCCCGCCCCCGACCCGAAGCTCGCGAGAAATATCCTATCCCCGGGCCGGGCGACGTCCAGGGTCGCGGCGAGACCGATGAGGCTCGAGCCCGAGTAGGTGTTCCCGATCCAGGGCACGACGAGCCCCGGCTCGATCTGATCTTGCGAAAACCCGAGCTGGGCCGCCACCCTCACGGGGAACTTGCCGTTGGGCTGGTGGAAGACCGCATAATCGTAATCCTCGGGGATGGTCCTCATCTTCTTCAATAGCCCCCGGGTGGCGCTGGTGACGTGCTTGAAGTAGCCGGGCTCGCCGGTGAACCTCCCGCCGTGCTCGGGGTAGGGCATCCCCTCGCGCCTCCAGAAGTCGGGGGTGTCGGTGGTGAAGGAGTAGAAGCCCTCGATCTCGGCCGCCAGGTCCTCGCGGCCTATGATGTAGGCGGCGGCCCCCGCCGCCGCGGTGTACTCCAGGGCATCTCCGGGCGCGCCCTGGCTGGTGTCGGTCCCGACGGCGAGCCCCAGGTCGACCAGGTTCGCGGTCACAAGGCCCAGGCAGGCCTGGACCGCCGCCGTACCGGCCTTGCAGGCGAACTCGAAGTCCGCCGCGGTCAGCTCGTGGTTGACCCCTACGGCCTCTCCGATGATGGTTCCGGTCGGCTTTACGGCGTAGGGGTGGCTCTCAGACCCGGCGTAGATCGCACCGATCCTGCCAGGATCGATGGAAGCTCGTTTGATGGCGTTTCTGGCGGCTTCGACGGCGATCGTCACCGCGTCCTCGTCGAGGTCCGGAACGGACTTCTCGAAGACGTTGAGGTTTTGGGCCATATCCTCCCTCTCGCCCCAGACCCTGGCGATCTCCTCAGCCCGTATCCTGTACCTGGGCACGTAGATCCCATAGCTCACTATTCCCGCGGGCAAAGTATCACCTGTTATTGAGATTTTTTGCTAGATCCTCGGCCGAGATGGTGGTGGCGAGCAGGGGTATCCGCTCCAGCTCTGCGATCCTCCTGGCCACGCCGTCCACCTCAGCAGGCCCGATCCCCTGGAGGATCACGGCGCCGGGTTTGAGGTGGCTGACCCTCACCGCCACCATCGGCGATCTGCCGGTGGTGACGCCGGTGAATATCAGGGCCCGGGCGGTGCTCCTGCCGTATATTTTGTGGAACTGATCGGGAAGAAGCTCCAAAATCGCCCTCAAGCTGTCGATGATCGTATAACCGTAAATGGTGATGTCGGCGTCCCCGCAGATGACGCAGGCATCGATTCTACCTACGAACTCTGATAGAGAGACCGGTTCTGAGTATTCGCATATGCAGCATATCCGTCCGAAGCTACCGCCGTCGCTGAGCATGGCGCAGTAAGTTCGGGCGGTGCTGCTGCCCCGAAGCTCGTCGATGGTCAGCAGGGCATCGATGATCTTGCTGACGATCAGTATGCCGGGGGATCTTCGTCTGCCGCTCTCGTAATCGCTGATCACAGAAGGCGAGATCCCCAGATGGCTGGAGAGCTCGGTCTGGGTGATGCCGAAATTTCTCCTCCACTTTTTCAGGGTCTCGCCGGGATTCTGTGATAAAGTTATCTCACCAGCCATCTTTTCTGCGAGCAATCCTCGAATATCAGAGATATCCCCCCCGGCCGACATGGGACTGAGACTGGCCCCCTTAGAATATAAAGTTAACGAAGAGGAGTTCGTCATATGACGAGGTCGGCCGATCTTCGATAAAAGGAGATGCGCCGACCGGGATTCGAACCCGGGTTTTGGGCTTGCTTCGCGGGATCTGCCGCTTGGAAGGCCCAAGTCATAACCACTAGACCATCGGCGCTCACACCCACCATCCTCTTGTTGAACTTAACGTTTTCGATCCGATGCGGCTCAACCGGGCGCCAGCGCACGAGAGCCTCCCGCCCCTTCGATGGGATTTTCATGGGATGCCTTGGGAGTCAAAGAGATCTATTGATGCCGATAACCATCTCTGGCACCTCACCTCGCCCGGATCGGACCTCCCGCGAAGAGGATCGGATAGCTTGATATATCGGGGTATCTGAGGACTCGGGCGATGAGGAGATCTTCTCTGGAGGCGACTAGATCTTGAATTCGCTCATAATCGCCATCTGGCTTATGCTGCCCGCCTACCTCCCCAACAACTTCGCCGTCCTCTTCGGCGGCGGAAGGCCTCTTGACCTCGGCAGAAGCTTTCCTGACGGGCGCCGCATCCTCGGCGATGGCAAGACATTTCGGGGGACGATCATGGGAGTCCTCGCCGGGACGGGGCTGGGCCTGATCCTCGACTCGATCGCATCCTCAAGGCCGGATCTCGGACTTCCAGGCTTCGGGTCAGGTTATGAGCTGATCCTGGTCCTCGTCGGCCTCTCCCTGGGAGCGATGGCCGGAGACGTGGTCGCCAGCTTCTTCAAGAGGAGGATGGGGATGAAGAGGGGCGAGTCCCTCTTCCTCGTCGACCAGCTCGACTTCGTCGTAGGAAGCTGGGCCCTAACGCTCCTTCTCGCACCCCAGTGGTTCTCGGAGAACTTCACATCGGAGATTATATTCATCGTTCTGATCGTGACCCCCCTGCTGCACCGGGCGACGAACATAATAGGATACAAGATCAAGGCCAAGAAGGAGCCCTGGTGAGGCCGAAGGGTCGATTTCGGGCCGGATCAAAGGGGATCTAGCGGCGGAGACGGCCCTGAATCCGGGACGAAATGACTTTTCTCTGCAATCTCCGGATGCTCTGGCGGTCGATCGCCAGAAAAGGGATCAGATATGGGTCTTTTATATTTCAAGCTTTGATTTCTACTTTTTGGGCCACTAAAACCCTCCAAACCCCTGACAAAAAACAAAAATGGGTGTTACATTACCATTTCGAAAGCTTTATAAGTCCAGTAACCGATAGTCAGTACGTTACTGGCCAAATTTTTCATAGATTACTATGATTTGGCAAGAATGAAAAAGGAGGAGAGCAAATGGACATGGTTAGCATGGGGCTCCTGGCAGCTATGGGCGCCCTTGCGACAGTAGCCGGTGCAAGTGAAGACTTAGAGTCCGATGTGGGTTCTCAGAGCAACCCGAACTCACAGGTCCAGTTGGCTGCTCAGGTGGGTCATCCCCACAGAATTTACAACAAAGCCGTTTCTGGAGAGCCACCATCGAACGCTCTTTACGCCGCACTTGCCGCAGTTACAGCTAGTGTCTTAATGTCTGGGTATGGTATGAACGCGTTCTTCGCCATCGCCATCGGAGCGGTCCTCGCTGCGATATTCAATGGCATATACTCGGTTACCGCCTACATGGGCAGGAACACGAGCCAGGCGCGGTTCAACCAGTACGTCTACCTGGACGTTCTGCGCACTCACACTACCACTATAATGGCACATGCATACATCACTGCCTTCTGCGTCGTCGCCATCTCCTACATCATGACAGCTCCTTGGCTTCCGATTCAGCACCCCTTCCCGATGCCTCTTGTGGCCTTCATCTGGGGTCTCGCCATCGGAGCCATCGGCTCGTCTACAGGGGACGTTCACTACGGTGCGGAGAGGGAGTTTCAGGCCTATCCCTTCGGAGCAGGGCTGAACGCCGCCAACTCTGGAGACATAGTCACCAAGGCTGAGGCAGGCCTGCGAAGCTCCATCGACAACGCCTGGTTCTGCGCTCGGTTTGGAGGACCCGCCACTGGAATGGCCTTCGGACTGACCGTCTTCCTGGACAACTGGCGGACCACCATCTTCGATCCGGCCAGCCAGGGATGGCTTGCGATCGCCACCGGAATCGTGATCGTCATCCTGTTCAACGTCTACAACAGGATACTGGAGATCAGGTCGAAAAAGAGGTACGGGCCCTATCCCGAATACGCGGGGGACATTGAGGCATGATCGAATTTGGTCCTGACATGATATTGTACATACTAGAGATCGTTATCGGCGGGCTTCTGGTGGGCGTAGGCGTCCACTTCGTGCCTGTCGGTGGCGCTCCGGCCGCCATGGCCCAGGCCACGGGTGTAGGAACGGGCACTGTGCAGCTGGCGGCAGGATCAGGTCTGACCGGCCTGTTGAGCGCCGGCCTGATGATGAGCGTCACAGATAACATGCTTATGATCGTGATAAGCGGTGCCGTGGGCGCCATGATCATGATAGACGCCACCATGATCGTGGGCAACTGGGTCTACATATACGGAGTCGGCGTCCCGCCGTGCTCTGCCAAGGTCGACTACGACCCCATAACCAAGGAACCCCAGCCCCCCTACATCTCCCCGGGAACCGTAGGTCACGGCATACCCACCGTCAGCTACGTCAGCGGGACGATCGGAGGTCTCCTCGGCGGCGCTGGAGGGTCATTGATATACTACGCCCTGATGAGCATCAACGAGAACCCTGGCCTCTCCGGCTTCTTCGCCATCGGAATATTCGTGGTGAACGCCGTAATCGCGTCCTACAACATCCAGGGCACCATCGAGGGCTTCCACGACCCCAAGTTCAAGCGCGTTCCCCGGGCCGTCCAGGCCTGTCTCGTCGCATCGCTGATCATCGGGATATTCGCTGTACTGATCACTGGAGGTGCCTGATATGAGCGTTGCAGCAGGCGGAGGAGAATCGAAGATCGACAAGACCAAGCTGATGATGTACGGTCTTGGCGGCGGAGTTTTGGGAATATACCTGACACACGTTCTGAACACCATAACCGGGTCCGGCTACTTCTCGTTTTTGGCGGGCCTGGGCGTCATCGCCGCTGTGGTGATGGGCTCAGAGGCCGTGAGAAGAGTCTGCAGCTACGGCATCGGCACGGGAGTTCCCTCCATCGGCCTGATGGCCATGGGGATGGGGCTGGTCGCAGCCATGTTCGGGCTGTCCATCGGAGGGGTTGCAGGACCCATAATCGGGATCGCCGTCGCCATGGGATTCGGGTACTTCGTGGGGATCCTCGCCAACAAGATCATCAAGATGAACATCCCCGTCATGGAGGATGTCTTGATGACTTTGGGCGGGGCCGGAGCCATAACCCTGATCGGCCTATCGGTGGTCGTATCCGGGGAGATCAACTATCCTTTGATCCTCGAATCGGTCGTCGACACCGGATACATAGCGATCCTCTTTATCGCCGGAACCCTGGCCATATTGCACCCCTTCAACGCCAACCTGGGACCGGATGAGACCCAGGACAGGACCCTGGTCCACACCATCTCCACGGGAGCTCTGGCCATGTTCGCCGCAGGTCTCGCGTCCCTCGCCACCATCGGTGCTGCCGGGATGCTGACTGTGATCATCGCTGCGATCATCTGGATCAAGGCCTTCATGTGGTACTTCGCCCTGGTCAAGAGGGACTCTTCAGGCGTGGTCGGGACCGGTCTTCTTCCTGAGGGAGGTCTGTAGATGGGAATGGTTAGAGCTTCCCCCCCCGAACTGCATATGATCTTCGATCCCCTCGAGGGGATGATCGCAGTGGAGAGGGAGGATGTCGTTCAGTTCGCTCTGGACCCCATAATGGCCCAGATCGATGAGATAAACAGGGTGACCGACGATCTTCTGAACTCGCTTGACCCCCAGGCAGTCCTCTACAGCTCTTACAAGGGCAGAGAGGGCGCCAGCTACATGGCGGGCATTTACACCAACATATGGTACGGGTTCGTCATCGGTCTTGTGGTCGCCTTAGTGTACTTACTCTCCCAAGGAGGTGTGTTCTAAAATGGCCAACAAGAAGCCAACCTCTGACCCCTGGCCCTGGATCACCGGCGAGTATGAGGAGGGAAACCCCGAAAATCCGGTGGCCGTTGTGACCTGCGGGTCTCACATGAACAACGCACCTTTCCTCGATGCGGGCGCGGCCCTGGCGGGCCCCTGCAAGACAGAGAACATCGGCATTGAGAAGATGGTGGCCAACATCATTTCCAACCCCAACATCAGGTTTCTGATCATAACCGGGATGGAGGTCAAGGGCCACATCACGGGCCAGGCGATCGAGGCCTTCGCAGAAAGCGGGATCGATCAGGAAGGGAGGATCATCGGGGCTACGGGAGCCATCCCCTTCATCCAGAACCTGACCCCCGAGGCCGTTGAGAGGTTCAAAGAGCAGATAGAGACGATCAACATCATCGATACCGAGGATACCGGCACCATCGTCTCCAAGATCAAGGAATGCGTCTCCAAGGACCCAGGTGCCCTAGACGTGGAGCCCATGACGGTGGAGATCTCCGAGGGTGGTGCGGAAGAAGAGGCCCACGGGCTGCGTCCCATGGCGGGGGAGATCGTAAACGTCCGAGCCAGGATGAAGCAGATCGAGGCCGCCGTAACCAACGTGGGGATCCAGAACAAGTACGCCGCCGGCATCTACGCCGGGAAGATCGAGGGGATCGCGGCAGGGCTAACCATCGTTCTGACCCTCTTCGGGTTGATCCTCAAGATGGGAGGGATGTGAGATGGCAGACGAGGAGATAAAGACCGAAGAGGTCGCAGAAGAGGCTGCAGAAGTCACAGAAGAGGTTTTTGAAGAAAAACCGATAACTGCCGACATCGCCTACGGCAAGGGTCTGCCCTCCGTGTTGATGCCCTTCATGGGACCCTTTGACGAGCTCACCGAGAGCATCGAGTACAAAGCACAGCTGGTGGCCAGAGATCAGAAGCTGAGCTCGGGCGTAAACGCCTCCATGCCCATCGGGGCGATAGTCGGCTTCCTCTTTGCGCTTCTGATGGTTCTCGTGCCAGTGTACTTTATGACCTGAGGTGATACAGTAATGGCTCAAGATAATCGGGATGTAGTGCCCAGCGTCGTAGTGGACCAGGAACAGTACAGGGAAGTCCTGGAGAAGCTGGCCAAGATTGATGAGAAGATAGAGTTCGTGAGCGCAGAGATTGCCCAGAGGCAGGGCAAGAAGCTCGGCAGAGATATCGGCATCCTCTATGGAGTCTGTGGAGGATTAATACTGGTGCTGGCATACTATTTGCTGGCTGTTGCGTGAGGGTTTGACATGTTCAGATTTGACAAGAAGCAAGAGGTATTCGAGTTCGGCAAGATCAAGGTGGGAGGTCAGCCCGGCGAGTACCCCACCGTGTGCATAGGCACGATGTTCTATTCCCGGCACAAGATAGTGACCGATGAGGACAAGGGTCTCTTCGACGTGGCTGCTGCGGAGAAGCTGTGGAAAGATCAGGAAGAGATGAGCGACACCACTGGTAACCCCTGTTTCAACCAGATCGTCGCCGAGACCGACGAGGCCATGGCCAAGTACCTGGACTGGTTCGTCGATATATCCGACGCTCCCTTCCTGGTGGACTCCAGCGCCCCCAGCGTGCGGGCCTTCGGCGTTCAGTACGCCACCGATATAGGCGTCGCCGATAGGGCGATTCACAACTCCATCAACGCCAGCATCACCCCTGAGGAGTTTGAGGCGGTCAAGAAGAGCGATCTCGACGCCGCCATCGTCCTCGCCTTCAACGCCCTCGACGCCACCACCCAGGGCAAGATGGACGTCCTGACCAAGGCTGCAGGAGGCGCAGAGAAGGGTATGCTCGACTACGCGGCTGAGGCCGGGATCACCAGGCCCCTCGTCGACGTCGCCGCCATGCCTCTCGGAAACGGCTCCGGCGCCACCATCAGGGCCGGGATGGCCGTCAAGGCCATCCTGGGCCTTCCCGTCGGCGCGGGCTACCACAACGGCGCCTCCGCCTGGGACTGGATGAAGAAGTACAAGAAGGTCAACAGAGCGGCCTTCGCTCCGGTGGACATCGGATCAAACCTGGTGGCAGGGATCGTAGGAGCCGACTATTACCTCTACGGCCCCATCGAGAACGCCACCATCGTCTTCCCGGCGGCGGCCATGGTCGACATCATGTGCGCAGAGAGCGCAAAAGAGCTCGGCCTGGACGTCCTGGACCCGAACCACCCCATCAACAAGCTGCTCTAAAAACCCTTTTTTCTTTTTTTATTTTTGAGGCGATCTTCTTGCCATTTCGAGTGGAGATCAGGGCCGCCTTCGGCTCCGCCCGTTTCAAATGCCAACGGTGCGGGTCCTGCTGTCATCACCGCCGTCCCGACGAGTTTGGCGACCTCATACCTCCCGAGAGGCAGGCGGAGTTCGTGGAGAAGAGCAACCTGATCTACCTCACCGAGGAGGACATCGAGAAGATCGGCCGGAGGACGGGTTTAGAGGCGGAGGAGTTCGTGGACACCCTCTACCACGAGAAAAAGGGGAGCGTCAGGGTCGAGGACGGCGGGAAGAAGGTGATCCTGGACCTGCCGGTGATGAAGTCGAGGGAGTCGGACGGAGCGTGCGTCTTCTACCAGGAAGGGAAGGGCTGCACCATCTACCCGGTGAGGCCGACGGCATGCCGTCTATTTCCCTTCGTCGTCGCGGAGAAGTCTGGTCCTTCGGGGGGCATCATCCTGGAGATAGGCTACAACCCCACCTGTCCCGGCATGGGAAAAGGAAAGGATCCGGACAAAAAGAAGCTTGAGAAGCTCGTCCTCGATCAGTTCAGAGAGAGGATGGAGGCGATCGGACCGAAGGTCCAGAGGCTGAGGATGGAGGGTAAGATCCTCCCCGACGCTCGGATCTACAGGACGATGCCCGGGAAGAGGAGAAGGGCCGAGTGAGAGTTCCGTTGGCTTATTCGATTTAAAATAAATGACGCAGGGGCTAGAAGACGACCGTCCAGCCCTGTCTTTAAGCCTCCTCTCTCCGAAGGGCAGGACCAGAGGCTCTTCAATGATCGGGTGGCTGAAATCCTCGTCCACAAAAATAGAGCAGATCAGACAAGTGAGGGTTCTCCCCCGCCCCGTTTTTTGCTCTCGATCGCCTTCCCCTTCAATAGACCGCATCCTACAAGCGGCATACCGATGCCCCCCTAAAAACAGTTTATGAGGATTAAAAACATTCCATCCTGGGATCTCTTTTGAAAATCGCCGGAATCGGGAGCATCCCAAAGTCGCTTGATCCCTCTCCCAGCCCGGCACTCCTGCCCGAGGACACCGTCCCTTTACATAGGGAGGTTATTCTAATCTTTTCGAGAGCGGGCGATCTGAGCTATCTTGTACATAATTTATAAATAAGCAGGGTTCTATGGACCTGCATAGATGTAGGCGCTATTAGCGTCACCAGAGGTATACTCATGAAACGCATTTTTATCGGAGTTCTGGCATTCGCCCTTCTTTTGGTGGCAGGGTGGGCCGAAGAGTCGAGCTTGACGGATGAAGAGATGCCGGAAGAAGATGGCGCACTTATACCGCGGGAGCTGCTCTTCGGCAATCCCGACAAGATCACCGTTCGGACGAGCCCAGACGGTTCCAGGATCAGCTATCTCGCTCCCAAAGATGGCGTCCTGAACGTCTGGGTGGGACCCATCGATGACCCGGGAGCCGCAGAGCCCGTCACCAATGATACATACCGGGGCATACGCACCTACTCGTGGGCCTACACCAACGAGCATATACTCTATCTCCAGGACAAGGACGGCGATGAGAACTGGCGGATCTACAGCGTCAACCTGAGCGGCGGCGAGATCAGAGACCTCACGCCCTTCGAGGATGTCCAGGCCAGAATCGAGAAGGTCAGCCCCAACTTCCCAGAGGAGATAATCGTCGGCCTCAACGACCGCGATCCCGAGTACCACGACCTCTACCGGCTGAATATAGAGACCGGGAAGATGACCTTGATTCAGGAGAACAGGGAGTTTTTGGACTTCGACATAGACGAAGATTACAGGGTCAGGTTTGCAACGAAGATGACGTCCGACGGCGGTGCCGAGATCTTCAAGCCGACGGAAGATGGGTGGGAGATCTTCTCGGATATCCCGCCAGAGGACATGATAACGACGGGATCGGTCGGGTTCAACAAGACTGGCGAGATCCTGTATATGGTCGACAGCCGCGGCCGAAATACGGCAGCCCTCTTCGCCATGGACACGGTGACCGGCGAGGAGACCTTGATCGCAGAAGATCCTAACGCGGATTTCAGCGGCTGGATGAGGCACCCTACAGATTTGAACGTCCAGGCCGTTGCCTTCACCTACGAGCGGAAGCATTGGCTGGTAATCGACGACTCGGTGGCCGACGATCTGGCCTTTCTGAAGACGGTCGATGATGGTGACGTGGAGGTGGTGAGCCGGTCCCTCGACGACAAGACCTGGATCGTGGTCTACGTGGTGGACGATGGGCCCTTCAGGTACTACCGCTACGACAGCGAGAAGAAAGAGGCAGAGTTCCTCTTCACCAATCGGAGAGATCTCGAAGACGAGCCCTTCGCCAAGATGATGATCCCGGTGGTCATCCGGTCCCGCGACGGGCTGGACCTGGTGAGCTACTATACGTTGCCCCTTGGAAGCGACCGGGACGGTGACGACAGGCCAGAAGAGCCCCTCCCCCTGGTTTTGTTCGTTCACGGCGGGCCGTGGTCCCGCGACGTCTGGGACTATAACCCCATCCATCAGTGGCTTGCCAACCGCGGCTACGCCGTCTTCAGCGTCAACTTTCGCGGATCTACGGGGTTTGGGAAGGACTTCGCCAACGCGGGCAACCTGGAGTGGGGAGCCAAGATGCACGACGACCTGATCGACGCCGTCGACTGGGCGGTCGGTGAGGGGATCGCAGATCCCGATCGGGTGGCGATTATGGGCGGGAGCTATGGAGGTTATGCGACCCTTGCAGGTCTCACCTTCACCCCGGAGGTCTTCGCCTGCGGCGTTGACATCGTGGGTCCCTCAAACCTCACGTCCTTGATCGAGACGATACCCCCCTACTGGCAGCCGGAGATCGAACTCCTCGCGACCCGGATGGGCGACCACAGGACCGAAGAGGGCCGAAGGCTGCTCATTGAGCGCTCTCCCCTCAACCACGTCGATGAGATCGAGCGGCCTCTCCTGATAGGGCAGGGAGCCAACGATCCCCGGGTCAACCAGAACGAGTCGGACCAGATCGTAGGGGCGATGCAGGAGAGGGGGATTCCGGTGACCTACGTGCTCTATCCGGACGAGGGTCACGGCTTCGCCCGACCGGAGAACAGAATCTCCTTTTATGCCGTCGCTGAGGCCTTCCTCTCCGAGCACCTGGGCGGACGGTTCGAGCCCGTAGGAGACGATTTTGAGAATTCGACCATCACCGTGCCCGTGGGGGCGGAGGAGGTTCCAGGACTGGAGGAGGCCCTTTCGGCCTGATTCGCCGGATAGAAGAGACTGCGACGAAGGTGGGGGCCGAGGGGTGAGTGGCTCACCGGCCCGGCCCCATCATCGTTTTTCCAGATACCGCTCGATCCGATCGAGCCCTTCTGCGATCCGCTCCAGGGAATTGGCGTAGGAGAACCGCAGGTACCCCTCGCCGTTGGCCCCGAAGTCGACCCCCGGAGTGACCCCCACGTGGGCCCGTTCCAGGATATCGAAGGCGAGGGCGTAGGAGTCGCCCGAGAGATGACGAGCGTTGACGAATACGTAGAAGGCGCCCGTGGGCTCGGAGGCGATCCCGAAGCCCAGCTCCCGGAGCCGCCGGATCATATACCTTCGACGTTCATCGTAGGTCCGCCTCATCCGGGCCACGTCCTCGCCGGTCTTTCGGAGAGCTGCGATCCCCGCCCTCTGGACCGCGGAGTTGGCGCAGATGAAGAGGTTCTGCTGCATCTTCTGGATCGGCCTTATGAACTTTTGCGGCGCGATCAGGTAGCCGAGCCGCAGGCCGGTCATGGCGTAGAGCTTGGAGAAGCCGTTGAGGACGATGGCGTCGTCGGTGAACTCCAGGATCGAGTGCTCTTTGCCCTCATAGACCAGGCCGTGATAGATCTCGTCGGATATGACGGTGGGCGATAGCCCGGCGATCTTTCGCATCCTTCCAGCGGAGAGGACCGTGCCGGTAGGGTTCGATGGCGAGTTGATGACCACCGCCCGGGTCCGATCAGAGATCCGGGAAGATATCGCCTCTGCCGAGAGCTGGAAGCCGTCCGCCTCGCTGACCGGAACGGGAACCGGCGCCCCGCCCGCAAAGCGGATGAAGTTGGGGTAGCAGGCGTAGCCGGGGTCGGATACGATCACCTCGTCACCAGCCTCCAGGAGCGCCGAGAAGACGAGCATCATGGCGGGAGAGGTCCCCGAGCCGACGACGATCCGGTCGGGCTCGACGGAGAGGCCGTACCGCTCATTGTAGTGCTCGGCGATCGCCTCCCGGAGCTCGGGGTCGCCGAGGCTGTGGGTGTAGTGGGTGTGCCCCTCCGCCAAGGCCTTGGTCACCGCCTCAGAGATCGGGGCCGGGAGGTCGAAGTCGGGCTCGCCCACCTCCAGGTGGACGACGTCGATCCCCTCTCTCTCCATCGCCCGGGCACGCTCCAAAACGTCCATCACCAAAAAGGGGGTCATCTCCTCTGCTCGTCGTGAAATCATGTCGTGGGGCTCCTAACTTGTGGTGGGTGGATAAAGTCGATGAGGACGATAGACTTTTCGATTGAACTTTGTTTTAAGTTATGAAAAGATATGCTAAGAGAACAAATTCAGTTCTTCAGATCACTTTCCGCAGCAGCTTCGATTTGAGGGTCCAGCGCGCAAATGCATGGACCCTCAGCTTATTTCAAGCCCGATAA